>NZ_JBEZKZ010000010.1:0-125428 GCF_040651895.1 Streptomyces sp. NPDC048352 | reverse complement strand
CCGGAGCCGGGCTGCGCCGAACCGGGCTCCGCCAGGCCGGGACCGGGCTCCGCCACGCCCGAGCCGGGCCGCGGCGCCGGGCGCGGCCGCGGCAGGCTCCGTACCGGCGGAACTCCGGCGCGGGCCGGGCGCGGGACCACCAGGAGGGCCGCGCCGAGCAGCACGGCGGCCACGAGCGCGTCGGCCCAGTAGTGGTTGGCGGTGCCGACGATCACGAGCAGGGTCACCAGCGGGTGCAGCAGCCACAGGGCGCGCCGGCGGGAGCGGGTCGCGGCGATCATCCCGAGGGCCAGCATCAGCGCCCAGCCGAAGTGCAGCGAGGGCATCGCGGCGAACTGGTTGGCCATGGTGTCGGCGGCCGGGGCGGCCCGGTAGACGGTCGGCCCGTACACCTGTCCGGTGTCCACCAGGTGTGCGTCGGCGAGCATCCGCGGCGGCGCCAGCGGGAAGGAGAGGTGCAGGGCGAGGGCGGCTCCGGTGAGGACGGCGAGCACCCGGCGGACCCACAGGTAGTGCCGTGGCCGGCGCAGGTACAGCCAGACGAGGAACAGGGCGGTCGCCGGGAAGTGCACGGCCGCGTAGTAGGTGTTCGCGCTGTGCACGAGGGCGTCCGAGTGGAGCAGCAGCCGCTGGACGGCGCCTTCGCCGGGCAGGTGCAGGGCGCGCTCGGCGTCCCACACCCGGGCCGCGTTGCGGTAGGCCTCGTCGGTGCGGCCGGTGGAGAGCGTCCGGCCGGCCTTGTAGACGGCGAAGAGTCCCGCGACGAGCAGCAGTTCGCGTATGAGCCGGCGGCGCGCGCCGCTCTTTCCGGCGGCTTGCCGGTCGGGAGTGGTGTGGGAGGTCATCCCCCGGTCTCGCTTCATTCGGGTTCCTATCGACACGCCAGTGTATCGGTACGTTGGCGTATCGATACGCTGGTGTCCCGATAAGCTCGGATGGCCTTACACTCGGAGCACGGAGCCACCCCGGAGCCCGTGAGGAGAACCGCACCCCATGACGTCGCCGCCGCAGACCACCGCGCGCCGCTCCAAGATCAGCCCGGAGCGCGAGCAGGAGTTCTACGACGTCGTGCTGGACCAGCTGCGCGAGCACGGGTACGAGGCCCTGACGATGGAGGGCGTGGCCGCCAAGGCCTGCTGCGGGAAGTCCACGCTCTACCGGCAGTGGAAGACCAAGCCCCAGCTCGTCGCGGCCGCCCTGCGCGCCAGCCGCGCCGGCCGCGGCGAGCGGACCCTGGCGGGCGTGGACACCGGGACCCTCGCCGGAGACCTGCGCGAGGCCGCCCGGATCGCGGCCGGCACCTCGGGGCGCGACACGCGCCTCACCCAGGCGCTGGGGGTCGCCGTGCTCGGCGACGAGGAGCTCCAGGGCGCCCTGCGGGAGGCCCTGGTGGAGCCGGAGCTGGCGGCCTTCGCCGCGATCGTGGAGCGGGCCGTGGCGCGCGGCGAGATCGCCGCGGGTCATCCGGCCGTGGAGTTCCTGCCGGCGCAGCTGATGGGCGTGCTGCGGATCCGCCCGGTGCTGGAGGGGCGGTACGCGGACGCCGACTACCTGGTCAGGTTCGTGGACGCGGTGCTGCTGCCCGCGCTGGGCATCGGGCCCCGGGCCGCGGACGAGCACCCCTGACCCCCTGAACCGGTGGGCCGCCGTTCACGATGACCGGACGGCGGCCCGCTGCCCGCGCTGCCTCGTGGGGACGGCGGCAGCGCGCCACCCGGACGGGGCGGCGGCCACTCCCGAGCAGGGTGACCGCCGCCCCGTCCGTACGGACCTTCCTGCGGGCGGGCCTCAGCCGCGCGCGGCGCCCATCACCCGGGCGTACTCCTGCGGGTCGGCGTCGAAGCCGCGCGTGCGCGCGTCCAGCGTCCAGCAGCCCGAGGCGTCCCGGACGAACTCGGCGACGGTGGCCGCCGTGGCCCCGGCGAGCTCCGCGAAGTCGCCGGTGGCGAGGTCGGTGTACCCCTCGCGGATGCGCAGCCCCGTACCGCCGACGGCGGCGAAGGTCTTGCGGCCGGGCGCCCCGGCGGGCCCCGCGTCCTGGATCACCACGCCGACCACCACCCGGCCCAGTTCGGCCGCCAGCCGGTCCAGTTCCAGGGTCATCACCTCGTCGAAGCCGAAGCCCTGCCCGGTGCGGCTGTCCCGGGCCAGGGTGATGGTGCCGTCGGGGGCGCGGCTGCCGAAGTGGACGAGGTAGACGGGCTCTCCGTACGGGTCGGCGGCCGCGTACACGCCGGCGACGATGTCCAGGTCGTTCGCGGGTGTGCCCGCGGGGCTGGGGTCCCAGCGCAGTGCGATCTCCACCTTGGCCAGGCCCTTGCGTACTCCGCTCACCGAACTCCCCCTCCGCTTGGCCGTTTCGGCCGTGTCGTCCGGGCGCCATGCTGCCACGTGCCCGTGATCACCGTGGGAACGACCGTGCACAACCGGCCAGTTCCCGACGCCGCCCGGTGGGCGCTCAGCCGGCGGCGTCGACGCGTACGGTCTCCACCCAGGCCGGCGGCTGCGGCGCGTCCGCCCCGATCAGCGCGGCGATCAGCCGGCAGGACGGCGACCGGGCCGGCCACGGGGTGAAGCCGTCGGTCAGCACGATGACGACGGACGGCCGGTCGGGCTGGGCCAGCGCGGCCGCGATGCCCACGCGCAGGTCGGTGCCGCCTCCCCCGGCCAGGGTCACCTCCCGGGCGCTCGCCACCCGGGTCACGGCGTGCACGTCGGCATCGCAGGCGAGCACGGCGACCCGGTTGCCCCCCACGCCCACCTCGCGCAGCACCCCGGTGACCTCCGCGAGGGCCGCGGCGAGCTCCGCGTCGCCCATGGACCCCGAGGTGTCGATGACGATCGCGACCCGGGGCAGGGGCCGCCGCAGGCTCGGCAGCACCACCCGGCCGCCCAGCGCGGGCGTGCGGCGCGAGGGCCGCCGGTACGTGTAGTCCACCGCGCCGCCGGCCCAGGCGGCGGCCTCCCGGACCGCCCCCGACAGGGCGCGGCGCCAGTCGACGGCCGGCTCCAGGACCTGCTCCGCCCAGCGCTCCCACCCGCCGGGCACGCTCCCCCGGCCGCGGGTGCGCCGGTGGGCCCGCACGGCCTGGGCGGTCTGGCGGCGCAGGGCCTCCGCCTCCACCGGACCGATCCGGGCGGGGCCGTCGCCGCCGAGCTCCCAGGGCCCCGGGGTCCCGTGCGCGCCCGAGCCGCAGTCCACGCCGTGCGGGGGCGTGGCCGGGACGGCGGGCAGGTAGCTCTCGAACATCCCGCCCCGGGGCAGGCCGAAGAGCCCCGGCTCCATGCGGCCCGCCGGCAGCCGCAGCCCGTCGGCGAGGAGGTCGTCGTTGATCTCGCAGTCCTGGGCGATGTTGATGCGGACGGGATCGCGCTGGTCGGCGGGCGGGAGCCGGTCGGCGCGGCCGTGGTGGTCGCGCAGCAGGTGGGCCACCTCGTGGATCCACACGCCGGAGAGCTCCGGTACGGGGGTGCGCTCGACGAACTCCGGCGCCACGTAGCAGCGCCAGTGCCGGTCGACGCCCATCGTCCGCACCCCGCACGGGCCCGGCGAGGGGACGACGGTCAGCGCGTACAGGGCGGAGGCCAGGTAGGGCCGGGCCTCGGCCGCCGCGTAGCGGGCGGCGAGCAGCTTGGCCCTGTCGAGCGGGACGTCGTCCACCGGTACGGCGCTCCCGTCAGCGGGCGCCGGGCAGTGCCCCGGCGAGCTGGAGCAGTTCCACGAAGGCGTCGATCCCGGCGGGCACCGGCCAGGAGGCGTCGCGCAGCGCGGCGAGGTCGGCGGCGGCCCGCGCGGCCACGTCGGGCACGCCCGCGTCGACGGCCTTGGCGAGGACCGCCCAGCCGGCCTCCCAGCGGGGACGGGTGGGTCCGGCCTGGACGGCGGCCACCACGGCGATCAGGAACGCGAGTTGGCGGTCGCCGCGTTCGGGCAGGGCGAAGGCGCCGGGGTCGGCCAGCACCCGTTCCGGGTCGGGCAGGTCCAGGTGCTCCAGGTAGGTCAGCAGTTCCAGTCCCGCGCCGTCCCCGACGGCCCCGGTGAGCGCGGCGGACAGCGCCTCGCGGCCGGCGCCGGCCGCGTACCCGGTGGCCAGCAGCCGCAGCGCCATCTCCCAGGTGCGCGGGGAGGGCCAGGCCCGGCCGCGGGCCTCGGCGTCGTTCGGCATGTGGTGGACCAGGCCGGGCCGGGCGGTCAGGAAGCCGGACACCGCACCCCGGGCCCGTGCCGCCGCACCGGCGGCCCGGGCGGGGTCGACCACGGGGAGGTCCGCCTCCGGCCAGGTGCCGGCCATGCCGCGGGCCACGGTGCGCGGGTCGTGCGTCCAGTCCAGGTGGACGAACCGGTTGGCGAGCGGCGCGCTGAGGTGCCAGCCGTCCGCCGCGCTGGCGGGCGGGTTGGCCGCCGCGACGATCCGGACGGAGGGCGGCAGCTCCAGGCTGCCGACGCGCCGTTCGAGGACCACGCGCAGCAGGGCGGCCTGCACGGCGGGCGGGGCGGAGGACAGCTCGTCGAAGAAGAGCAGGCCGTGTCCGGTGCGGGCCAGGCGCACCGCCCAGTCCGGCGGGGCCATCGGTACCCCGGTGGTGGCGGGGTCGTCGCCGACGATGGGCAGTCCGGCGAAGTCCGAGGGCTCGTGGACGCTGGCCACGACGGTCTCCAGCGCGACGCCCAGCGACGCGGCCAGCCGCTGCATGCCGGCGGACTTCCCGATGCCGGGCTCACCCCACAGCAGTACCGGCTGATTGGCCGTCACCGCCAGTGCGAGCGCTTCGAGCTGGTGGCTGGCGCCGGGCTCGGTGCGGGTGATCCCGAGCCGGGTGTTCAGGGCGTCCGCGGCGGCCAGGGCGGCCGGCGGGCCCTGCTGCCGTGCGGTGCTCACGCGCGCGCTCCCCCGGGGTCGCCGGGCCCGTCCGTGGCCGCGTAGCCGTCGTCGTCGTAGTCCTCGTCGTCGTCGCCCCACTCCTCGCGCTCGTCCATGAACTCGTCGTAGGAGTCGGAGTTGATGCCCGGGTGGCGCTCCTCCACGAGGTCCTTGAGGAAGGCGAGATCGGTCCGCTTGTAGCGGCGGACCACCTGGGCCAGTGACAGCTCCATGTCGTCGACCACGTCGGTACGGGCTCCGGCCGCGAGGAGCGCGCGGACCAGGGCGGCGGTCCCGCCGTTCTCGACGGCGCACTGGAGCGGGGTGCGCCGGGCGTCGTCCACCTCCTCCAGGCCGAGTCCGGCCGCGAGCAGCCTGGGCAGCAGTTCCTCGTGGCGGACGAACGGAAGCAGGTGCAGCAGTCCCTGGCCCCTGCCGTTGCGCACGCGGGGGTCCTGCCCCGCGTCGAGCAGCGCGAGGACGCCGGGAGTGTCGCCGTGCTCGACGCGTTCGAACAGCTCGCGCCGTTCGGCCCGCAGGGCGCGCGGCAGCCGGCCCTTCCCGGTGGTCCAGGCCTCCGCCACGGCGAAGCAGCCGGCGACGGCGCCGCCGAAGGCCCGCATGGCACGCTCCCGCTGCTGCTCCTCGGCGCTGTGCGGGAGTTCGAGCACACCGGCCCGCGACCGCACCTCGTGCCACTCGCCGAGGCAGCGCACCCGGGCGGGCCGGGGCGCGGCGGGGCCGGGCGGCCCGGCCGCCGGGCCGGCGGCGGGGAAGAGGGCGGCGGTGACGAGGGGGTGCAGCTCGTGCGGGGCGGTCCGGCCGGTCCGTACGAGGTACGGGTCGGGCAGCGGCTGCCAGGCGTGGTCGGGCAGCCGGGGGAGGTCGCGCACCTCCTTGTACTCGACGAACCGCATGCGGGGGCCGCCGTCCGCGCCGGCGGCCTCCACCAGCAGCAGGCAGCGCCAGTCCGGGGAGAGGCGGAACCGGTCGCCGGCGCCCGCCGCGGCGAGGCGGCGGACCTGGTCGGCGAGCCGGACCGGGTCGATCGCGGCCGACCCCAGCGCCTCCAGGGCATCCTGCCTTCGGTAGCCGCGCGGCGGGAGCGTCGGGTCCAGTTCGATCCCGGCGAGGGCGAAGGCCCCGGCGGTGTCACCGCGCCGCTGGAGCACGGCGGCCCACTCCGTGCGGCCGGCGGGGTCGGCGGGGCCGGGGTCGGCGGTGGGCAGCTCGTCGTCGCCGAGCGGGGTGCCGTCGGCCCGGAAGAAGGGCAACCGGTCGGCGGGGCCGGCGTACGCGCGCAGCTCCGCGGTGTGCCGGGCGTCCCAGAACCAGCGGGCGGCGGTCCAGTCCTCGCCGACCCAGGAGGCGTGGGCGTGGCGCCGCCTCGCCGGGTCGACCGGCGCGCAGTGCAGCCGCAGCCGCTGGGGGCCGTCCACCATCGCCCGGGTGGTGACGTACAGGGCGGGCGCCTCGGGGCCGGAGCCGTAGCGGGCCAGCAGGACGCGCCGGTTGGGGGCGAGCACGCTGCGGCCGCCCAGGACCCGGGGCAGGTGCCAGCGCAGCAGGTCGGGGACGAGGTGGCTCAGGTCGGTTTCCACCGCCTCGGCGGTGGCGGCCCCGTACCGCGGGGCGAGCGCGGGCGGGTCGACCGCCACCTCGACGCCGGCCGCGGCGCAGGCGGCGCGCCAGTCCCCGGCGAGGCGGTGGGCGGTGGCCCGCTCGATCATCCGGGCGGGCACGGCGTAGCGGCGGGCCCGCTGCCAGGCGGCCGCGTCCTCGGGTGCGATCCCGCCGGGCGGCGTGACGGCCGCCGTCACCGGTACACGCTCCCGATGGCCCGCAGGTCCGGGTGGGAGGCCCGGGCCGGGCGCAGCCGCTCGGCGAAGGAGCGCTTGAGGCGGCGGGGCGTGCCGGGGCCGAGGCCGACGTGCTCCAGCGGGCCGTCCTCGGGCAGCGCGGCGAGCAGGCTCTTGGCTCCGCGCCCGGTGATGCCGGTGTGGCGCAATTCGAGGCGGCGCAGGGGGCTGCCGGGCAGGGCCGCGGCCAGGGCGTACGCGCCTTCGTCGCCGGTGTCGTTGCCGGTGGAGCCGAGGCTCCGCTCGGACAGGGTCCGCCCGAGGTCCAGGGCCTCGATGCCGCCGAGGGCGTCGGCGAGGGCGCGTGCTCCCGCCACGCCGATGCCGTTGCCGCCGAGGCCGAGGCGGACGGGGCGCCCGGGGCCGGCGTCCGCCGCCGCGGCGGCGATGACGGCCACGCCCTCGTCCCCGAGGTGGTTGGCCGGTACGTACAGTTCGCGGACGCCGGCCTCGCGGATGAGGGCGGCGAGCAGCGGGGCGGCTTCGGCGGTGAGGCCGTTGCCGCCGAGGAAGATCCGTTCGAGCGGTGTGGCGCGGGTGCGCAGGGCGTCCAGGAGGAGGCGTACGCCTTCGGCCCCGATGCCGGTGTTGACGAGGTCGAGGGTGCGCAGCGCGGTGTTGCGGCGCAGCAGTGCGGCGACCGTGCGGGCGCCGTCCTCGAGGAGCGGGTTGCGCTTGAGCCAGAGGGCGCGGACGGCGGTGTCCCCCGCGAGGGCTCCGGCGAGGGCGAGCGTGCCGTCGGGGCCGATCCGGTTGCAGCCGAGGTAGAGGGTGTGCACCGGGTGCCGGCCGTCCGCGTCCGCGAGGGCCGACGCCAGGGTGCGGGCGCCCTCGTCGGTGAGGGAGTTGGTGCCGAGGAGCAGGTGCGCGGCGTGCGGGGAGGCGAGGGCCACGGGCAGCATCCGGGCGGCTCCGGCCGGGCCGAGGCCCTGCTTGCACAGGTCGACGCGGCCGTCCGTGCGCAGGGTGCCGAGCGGGAAGGTCTCGTCGGCCTCGACGGGCCGGTCCTGCGCGAGGCGGGCGAGCAGCGGGTCGAGGGCCGCCGGGTCGGCGAGCGGCAGGTCCGGGTGCTCGATAGCGGGGCACCGTACGGGCGTCGGCCGTGTCATCACCATTCCACCGGTTCCTTCGCCGGCGCCCGGCGACCCTGCGAGTTCGCGGAGGTGCGGCATCGCCGGCGCACGTGCTCGCGCCGCCGCGCCGCCCCTCCGGCATGACGGAAGACGGCAAGACCGGTCGGATTCGAACCGACGTCCTCCAGCTCGATGCTTGGGCGCGACGACCTCTGCGCTACGGCCTTGCCGCGGCGATCATAGCGGCCCCGCGGCCCGGAATCGATCACCAGTTTGACCGATTCCGGGTGCGTGCCCGGTCGTGAGGCGCGGGCTCCCGGTTACCAGTCCCCGTCCTGGACCGGTTCCCCCGGACGCGGAGCGTTGCCGAGCGGCAGCACCTGACCGGGCGCGTGGGGCGTCCAGGGCTCGTGGTCCTCGCCGAGCCAGTCGCCGACGGGCTTGACCTGACCGAGGGGTCCGGCCGCCGGGAGGTCGGTGCCGGTCTCGTCGTAGTAGTCGTACCAGGGCAGTCCGGCGCGGGTGTAGGCGGCCCGGTCCACGGGGGAGGGCGGGGCGTCCTCCCCCGTGATGCGGCGCCACTCGGGCGGGGTCACCAGGTGGACGAAGACCCGCGCGGCCGGCTCGTCCGCCCAGGCCGACCGCTTGCGGTCGTCGCGGTAGACCTCCTGGCGCATCGCGCCGCCCACCCCGAGCCCCATGGCCGGGGCGGCGGGCCGGAGCGCGGCCGGGGCCGCGGGCGCGGCGCCCGGAGCGGCCGCCATCGGCATCGCGGGGGCCGCTCCGTACGCGGGGGAACCGGGCGGCGCCGGCTGCGCGCCGTACCCGTAGGACCCGGGCGGCACCGGCTGCTCGGTGCCGCCGCCGAGGGGCCGGGCGGCGGACCGGCGTGCGCGCTCCTGCTCCTCGCGCCAGGCGGCCAGGGCCTTCGGGCCGAGCGGGAAGGCCTGGAGCTGCACCCCGCCCGTGACCTCCTCGCCGGTGACCTGGCCCTCGACCGTCGCCCCGAGGCCCAGCGGTACGGCGACGAACTGGGCACCGTCCCGTCGCCGGAGTTGATGCCGTCGAGCCAGGGCTGCCGGGGCAGCACCACGTAGTTCTGCGGCTTGCGCTCCAGCCGGCCGGTCCACCTGCGGCCCGAGACGGCGCACACCTTGCCGACGCCGACCTGGAGCGCGGCGGGCTCCCGCGACCCGCCGAAGCTGAGCCACATCGCCTCGCGCAGGTACACCGGCAGCATGACGCCGCCCTTGGCGCGCCACTCCTGCGGCACGGTGTCCGGATAGTCCTCCACCCGCCGCAGCGGGAACTCCCCCATCCCCGGCGGCAGTGCGTGCGTACCCGATTCAGGCAGACGCAATGTCCGGATGAACCTGATTCGTGCCGCTTCGCCCAGCAGGAGCGTATTGCCTTCGACCCTCGCCGCGCTCATTGCCTCGTTCGCCACCCCGGACAGCCCCTTCTCCGGCCACGGACCGGAACCGCCGCAATATCCGCGGCTGAACCGGATCGTTATGCTCAAGTTTTCCTCAGATGTAGTGACGGTGCGGCCGCCACCTTCCTAGCTTCCTCATACACGTGCCTTCGCGCCCCCGCGGTTCCGCACGTCCCCCCGTTCCCGCGATGTCCCCCGGGATTCCGCGTTCCCGAGGAAAGAGTTCAGCATGAAGGTTCCCAAGGCCGGTGCGGTCGCCACAGTGATCGCCCTCGCCGCCACCGCCTCCGGCTGTGGTGGTGACGCCCCGAAGGAGCCCATCTCCATCGGCATCAAGTTCGACCAGCCCGGCATCGGTATGCGCGAGAGCGACGGCACCTTCACCGGTTTCGACGTCGACGTGGCCACGTACATCGCGAAGGAACTCGGCTACAAGGCCGACGAGATCGAGTTCAAGCAGGTCTACAGCTCGGACCGGGAACTGCTGATCCAGTACAACGAGGTCAAGTTCGTCGCCGCCAGCTACACGATCAACGACAAGCGGCGGGAGAAGGTCGAGTTCGCCGGACCCTACTTCGTCGCCCACCAGGACGTGATGATCCGGGCCGACGACAACACGATCAACAAGCCGGAGGACCTGAACAACAAGCGGCTGTGCACGGTGAGCGGCTCGACCTCCGCCGAGAACATCCGCAAGAACCTCGCGCCGAAGACGAGCGTCCTGGAGCTCGGCGGCTACTCCGAGTGCCTCGTCGCCCTCCAGGACAACACCGCCGACGCGATGACCACCGACAACTCCATCCTCGCCGGGTACGGGGCGCGCAAGGGCAACACGGGCAAGTTCAAGCTGATGGGGCTGAACCTCAGCAACGAGAACTACGGCATCGGCCTGAAGAAGGGCGACAACGACCTCCAGCGCAAGATCAACCTGGCGCTGACCAAGATGGTCTCGGACGGCTCCTGGGAAGCGGCCGTGAAGAAGAACTTCGGCCCGGCCAACTACAAGTACGAGCCGGCGCCCCAGGTCACGACCGGCAACTGAGGACCCCTGGGCGGCGGGCCCCGTCCGGCCCCCGCCCAGGCCTCCGGCCCTCCGGCGCGGCCGCGCCCGACGGCGGACGAACCCGACGTCCATGCCGCCGACATGTGGTTTTTACTTGTAAGGCACATGACAATAGGATCCTCGCTCTGCCACCAGACACCCCGCCAACTGCCATGGCGGGGACGGTGTTTGTGGAGAGGTATCCCCCACGTCATGAGAATCTCCCGTACCGCCCCCTGGGCCGCCGGGCTCGCCGCGGCCGCCCTGTTCCTCATACCGGCCAGCGCCACCGCCGGCCAGCACCGCACCACCGCCGACACCGCGCAGGCCGCTCCCCAGGCCTACCCGGTCACGGTCGACGACTACTACGCGGCAGCGACGGGCAAGACCGGCGCCGCGCTGAAGAGCGCGCTGCACGAGATCATCAAGACCCAGTCCAAGGTCAGCTACGACGGCGTGTGGAACGCGCTGAAGGTCACCGACCAGGACCCGGCGAACCCGAACAACGTCATCCTGGTCTACTCGGGCCGCTCCCAGTCCAAGTCCACCAACGGCGGCGACGTCGACGACTGGAACCGCGAGCACGTCTGGGCCAAGAGCCACGGCGACTTCGGCACCGCCACCGGCCCGGGCACCGACCTGCACCACCTGCGGCCCGAGGACGTCACCGTCAACAGCACCCGCGGCAACAAGGACTTCGACATGGGCGGCAGCCCGGTGGCCGAGGCCCCCGGCAGCTTCACCGACGCCGACTCCTTCGAGCCCCGGAACGCCGTCAAGGGCGACGTCGCGAGGATGCTGCTGTACATGGCGGTGCGCTACGACGGCGGGGACGGCTTCGCCGACCTGGAGATGAACGACCGGGTCAACAACGGCACCGCCCCGCTCTTCGGCAGGATCAGCCTGCTGAAGCAGTGGAACCAGATGGACCCGCCGGACGCCTTCGAGCAGCGCCGCAACCAGGTCATCTACGACACCTACCAGCACAACCGCAACCCGTTCGTCGACCACCCGGAGTGGGTCAACGCCATCTGGTAGGCGCCCTCGGTCACGTGACGCGGACCCCGTCGAGGCTGTCGACGACCCCGTCCGCGTTCAGGTGGCGGCGGAGCCGGCTCCCGCGGAGCCGGCTCCGGCAGGGTCAGGGGGTGCCGAGCCGGCCGGCCAGGGACTGGAAGTCGGTCCAGGACGCCTGGGGCGGCCGCGGGTCCCAGAGCTTCTGGGAGAGGGCGGCCAGCGGCAGCCGGATCCCCGCCGCCACCTGGTCCTGGGTCTGGGCGCCGGCCAGGTCGCACCAGACGGCGAGGCGCGCCCCGAGGACCTGCGCGTCGTAGCGGGCCGGGACGGCGGTGGTGCCGCGCAGGACGAGCGGGGTCCACTGCTCGTAGATCCGCTTGCCGGTCGGGTACGTGAACTGGTTGGGCTCGCCGAGCACGTAGTACAGGTACTCGTCGTTGAGGTTGACCACCTTGCGGCCCGCGGCCAGGTACTCCAGCGGCGGCCGGGCGCCGATCTCCTTGCCCGTCCAGTACTCGGCCTGGATGTCCTGGGCGGCCCGGGCGGTGCCGTCCCGGAAGAACCCGTCGTTCCACGCCTTGAGGGCCTTGCCCGACGGCCGTACCACGGCCGCCCGGTCGTTCAGCCAGCCCGTCGCCAGGTCCTGCACCCGGGCGCTCGGCCCGTAGCGGGCCCGGGCGGCCCTCGCGAGCCCGGGGAAGGAGGCCTGGGGGTCCTTGACCACCAGCGCCTGGTACTCGTCGGCGCCCAGGTGCCAGGATCCGGCCGGGAACAGCGGCAGGTACTCGCGCAGCAGTTCGTCCACGAGCCTGGCCGAGGCCGGGTCGGCTATGTCCACGGCGCCCTTCACGGCCCGGCCCGCCGCGTCGCGCAGTTGCAGCTCCGGGTGGGCCCGGAGCACGGCGCCGAGGTGTCCGGGCGAGTCGATCTCGGGGACGACCGCGATGTGCAGCCGGGCGGCGAGGGCGTTGATCCGGCGCACCTCGGCCTTGGTCAGGTGCGGGGTGGAGACGATCTCGGGGTGGGTGTCGGACTGGATCCGGAAGGCCTGGTCGTCGGAGAAGTGCAGGCCGAGCTGGTTGAGTTTGAGGTCGGCCATCTCCCGCAGGCGGCCCTCTATCCAGTCCGGGGTGAAGTTCTTGCGGGCGATGTCGAGGTTCAGTCCGCGCTGGGCTTTGGCCGGGGCGTCCTTCACCGTGCCCTCGGGGGCCGAACCGGCCCCGCGTATCTCCTGTTTGAGGGTGCGCGTGCCGTAGAAGACGCCCGCCTCGTCGGGGCCGGTGATGCTGACGCGGCCGCCCTGGACGGTGAGGGTGTACGACTCCGCCGGGCCTGAGCCCTTCGCGCCGAGGGCCAGCTGGACGTCGCCGGCCCGGGGCTGCTGCGACTCGGCGTACCCGAGGCGCAGTTCTCCGGCGAGCAGCCTGCCCTCGTCGGCGAGGGCCGCGCTGTCGGCGGGTGCCACGACGACGCGGGCGCCGGGGGCGGGCTTCCAGCCGGGGCCCCGGGCGGGCACGTGCTCGCGTACGGAGGGCACGGTGCGCGGGGCGGTGGAGGGGGCGTACGCGGACGCGGGCGGCCCGGTCGGCGTCTCGGCGGCGCCGGCGGTGGGCGGGACGGGGGCCGGGGAGGAGCTGGGGGCGGTGCGCGTGCCGTCGGCGCCGGCGGAGCAGGCGGGTACGGCGAAGGCGACCAGCGTGGCGGCCGCTGCCGTCGCGATGGCCCGACCTCTGCGGAGCTTCCCGGTCGTGTGCCTCATCGTTCACCCGTGTCCCCCGTACCCAAACTGGCACGGGGGACACGGATGCGCGAGCCGGCGGCCCGGGCCGGTGCCTCAGATCCGGGAGTCGGCGCGCTCCAGGGCCTCCAGGGCGGCCTCCCCGAACCGGTGGTCCTGCTCGGGGGCGCCGCCGCCGATGCCGACGGCACCGACGAGCCGGCCGTCGCGGTGGACGGGGAGCCCGCCCGCGATGAACAGCAGCGGCCGGTCGAGGGCGGTCGGCTGGTGCGGGACATGCGGGGCTCCTGTGCGGTGGGCGGGGTCAGTGGTGGACGGGGGCGGGGGCGGTGGGGGCTCCGGCCGCGACGACCCGGCCGGAGGCGGCGCGGGTGCCCGTACGGCGCTCCAGTGCTCCGGAGACGAGGGCGAGGACCAGGGCGGAGGCGGCGAGGGCGGCGCCGACCCAGTTCGGGGCGGTCCAGCCGAGGCCTGCGGAGATGACGAGCCCGCCGAGCCAGGCGGCGAGGGCGTTGCCGAGGTTGAAGGCGCCGATGTTGACGGCGGAGGCCAGCGTGGGGGCTCCGGCGGCCTGGTCGAGGACGCGCTTTTGCAGCGGAGGGACGGTCGCGAAGCCGAGGGCGCCGATCAGGAAGACGGTGACGGCGGCGCCCGCCTTGTCGTGGGCGGTGAGGGTGAAGAGGGCCAGGACGACGGCCAGCGCGCCCAGGGAGGCGTACAGCATCGGCATCAGCGCCCGGTCCGCGTAGCGGCCCCCGACGAGGTTTCCGGCGACCATGCCGAGCCCGAAGAGGACGAGCAGCCAGGTCACGGAGGGGGCGGCGAAACCGGCGACGTTCGTCAGCATCGGGGTGATGTAGGTGATGGCGGCGAAGACCCCGCCGAAGCCGAGGACGGTCATCGCCATGGCGAGCAGCACCTGGACGTTGCGGAACGCGGCCAGCTCGTGGCGGATCCGTACGCCTTCGGGGCGGGGCAGGTCGGGGACCAGCCGGGCGATGCCGAGCAGGCCGAGCACGCCGAGGGCGGCGACGATCAGGAAGGTGACGCGCCAGCCGAGGTGCTGGCCGACGAGGGTGCCGAGCGGTACGCCGACCACGTTGGCCACGGTCAGGCCGGTGAACATCATGGCGATGGCGCCGGCCTTCTTCTCGGGTGCCACGAGTCCGGCCGCGACCACCGAGCCGATGCCGAAGAAGGCGCCGTGGGCGAGGGAGGCGACGACGCGGCCGGCCAGCATCACGCCGAAGGCCGGGGCGAGCGCGGAGAGCACGTTGCCCGCGACGAAGAGGCCCATGAGCAGCATCAGCATGCGTTTGCGGGGGACGCGGGTGCCGAGGACGGTCATCACCGGGGCGCCGAGGACCACGCCGAGGGCGTAGCCGGTGACCAGGAGGCCGGCGGTCGGGATCGAGACGCCGTAGCCGGCCGCGACCTCCGGGAGGAGACCCATGATCACGAACTCGGTGGTGCCGATCCCGAAGGCTCCGATGGCGAGTGCGAGGAGCGCGAGAGGCATGGAGGTGCTGCCCTTCAGGGTGGGGAAACAAAGGTCGGGGGCGCGAGGACGTCATTGCGTTCGCCGTCTACGCTCGTCCACATTAATTGCAGACGCGGGATATTTGCAAGCGCGGGCTATTGCGTCCGTGGCCTATCCTGGGCGGGACGGCGGAACACGGGGAAGGGCCCCGGCATCCGCGCGCGGCGACGACGGAGGAGCCCATGACGGCCACGGACAGCGCACTGACCGGCCTCGCCCAGGGCTGGTGCGCCCTCTCGCTCCTCCATGGCCGGATCGAGGCGCACATCGAGCGGGCCCTCCAGGCGGGGCACGGGCTGAGCGTGCGCGAGTACTCGCTGCTGGACGTGCTCAGCCGCCAGCACGGCGGGCCCGGCGGGCACCTGCGGATGCACCAGGTCGCGGACTCGGTGGTGCTCAGCCAGAGCGCGACCACCCGGCTGGTCAGCAGGCTGGAGGACCGCGGGCTGCTGAACCGCTACATCTGTGACACCGACCGCCGGGGCATCTACACCGACGTCAGCGAGGCGGGCCTGGCCCTCCTGGCCCAGGCCCGCCCGACGAACGCCGCCGCCCTGCGCGAGGCCCTGGACCAGGCCGCGCTCGACCCGGAGCTGGCCCCGCTGGTGGCGGCGGTGGAGAACACCCGCCGGTAGGTCAGCCCCTCGGCCGCGAGGGGGTGGGCGAGCTCTCCGGGAGCCCGGCGCCCCCCGGCACCGGGGTGGCCGAGCCGGCGGGAGGCGCCTGCGAGGTCGACGGCGCGGACCGGGGCGGTCCCGACGGGCTCGCGGAGGGGGCCGCCGTGGGCGTCCCCTGCCCGGTGCCGGCCGGGGCGGTCGCCGGCGTACGCGGGAACGACGGCTCCGGCGCCGGCGAGACGCTCGGCCGCGGCGGCGCGGTCGGCGCGGTCGGGCTGAGCTCGGGCGGCGCGGCGGGCGGCACCGGGCGGACCGGCCGCTGACCGGGCCCGCCGAGCACGAGGTACCCGGCCAGGGCGGCCGCGGCCAGCCCGGACAGGCCCGCGAAGGTCCACGCCCCGCGCCGCAGCCACAGCCCGCGCGCCGGGAGGCGGCGCAGGTGGGGGCCGGGCGGATCGGCGGGGCGCAGCGAGCGGACCGTGACCTCCTCGGCCCGGGCCTCCAGGGCCTGGCGCAGCCGGCGCTCGACGGGGCGTTCGCCGTCGGACGTGGTGCCCGTGTGGCCGGTCATACCCGTCCCTCCAGAATCCTCTCCAGCGCGTCCAGGGCGCGGCTGGCGTTCGACTTCACCGCGCCCCGGCTGATGCCCAGGGTCTCGGCGATCTCCGCCTCGCTCATGTCGGCCCAGTACCGCAGCACCAGCACCTGGCGGCGGCGCGGGGTCAGCTTGCCGAGCGCCGCCAGCACCTCGCGGTGCGCCTCGCCCAGCACCACCGACGCCTCGGCGGAGGGGACGTCGGCGGTGACCGGCGGGATCCACGCGCGGGCGGTGCGCCGGCGGCGCAGTACCGAGCGCGAGGTGTTCACGACGGCGGTGCGCAGGTAGCCCAGTGCGTTGTCCACCTCCGTGATCCGCTCCCCATAGCGGCGGTAGAGGGCGGTGAAGGCGTCCTGCACCACGTCCTCGGCGGTGCCCAGGTCGTCGACGAGGAGCACCGCGAGGCGGACCATGCCCAACCGGTGGGCGTGGTAGAGCGCGCTGACGGTCGGCGGGGGCGGCGGCTCGTCCGCGCCGTGGCCGCCCGCGCCGTACGCCGGGCCGTACGCGTACCCGTGCGCGGGTGCGCCCGGGCCGGCCGGCGGGGCGGAGCGTTCACGGCGCGAGAGCCACCACCACAAGCCCCGCCACGCCCGGGTGAGTCCGGGCGTGAGGGGGCTGACGGTCGGTGCGAGGTGGAGCACGGGTGTCCTCAGTTGCCGGCGCGGCGCCGCAGGGCGTACAGGGTTCCGCCGCCGGCGGCGAGGAGCCCGGCCGCTCCGCCGCCGAGGGCGAGGGTGGTCGCCGAGGAGCCAGTATGCGCCAGCTCGGCGCCCCCGCCGGAACCGGCCGCCGGGGTGGAGGGCACGGCGGACGGCTGCCCGGTACCGGCCGGAACCGCAGGGGAGACGCTCGGTTCGCCGCTGGCGGACGGAGCGGGGGCGGAGCTCGGCCGGCTGCTGCCCGCCGGCAGCGTGGGGACGGCGGTCGGCTTCGCGCCGGCCGGCTGCGTCGGGCTGGCGCTCGGCTTCGTGCCGGCCGGCAGGGTGGGGACGGCGCTCGGTGCCGCGCTGCCGGTCGGCACGGCGGGTGCGGGCGTCGGTGAGGCAGGGCCCCCCTGCGCCGCGACGGCCGGCCCGCCGAGGGCGACGACCGCCCCGGCGGCGGCAGCGACGACGGCCGCCCGGCGGGCGGACAGGGGAGCGCGCTTCAGGTTCTTCACGGTGGTTCTCCACGGTCGGGTCGGGGGCGCGGAACTTCGCCCTTCACCCCCGCACGACGCGCGAGTGCCCGATCGGTTGCCGCCGATCGCGGAAAACTTTCCGCGCGCCGCGTCCGCCGGACGGTCAGGGCCGCGGCGGCGGCCAGGGGACCTCCTCCAGGAGCGGCAGCAGGGTCTCCTCCTCGTGTTCGAGATGGGCCGTGAGCTCCGCCGTCATCCTCGCCAGCTCCACGCGGAAGCGCTCGGGTTCGGCGATGGCGACCTCCCCCAGGAGGGACACCAGTTCGCCCTGGATCCGGGCGACGGTGCGGTGTTCGTCGCGCAGCCGCTCGAACGTGCCGGCCAGGTGGGGATGGTGGGCGGCGATCCCGGGGAAGAGGTGCGCGTCCTCGCTGGTGTGGTGGAACTCCAGGGTCTGGCAGAAGGCCAGGCAGCGCTGGCGAATCTGCAGCCCGAGCCCCGGCGCGGGCGGGGCGCCCGGGCCGGTGTGGTCGGCGCGGGCGGTGAAGTGGGCCTCCGTCTCGGCGCCGACGTGGCGCAGTTGGGCCCGCAGCCAGGTGTGGACCTCGAGGAGTTTCCCGGCGAGGGTGCGGACCTCGCCGGGGGCCCGCCAACCGTCCGGTTCGGCGGGCAGCAGGCGGACGACGGGGAGGGTGCGGGCGGTACCGGCCTGGTAGTCGGCGTAGCCGGGGACGGCGCGCACGATCTCCCCGAAGAGCTCGACGCGCTGCTCCCCTTCGGCGGGTACGGCGAGGGCCTCGAAGGTGTCGGCGCCCAGTTCCACCTCGACCTGGGGGCGGGCGAGCAGGTTGTGGTACCAGGCGGGGTGCTGGGGGGCGCCGAGGTTGGAGCCGACGACGAGCAGTTCGCCGGCGTGGCGGACGTAGCCGAGGGGGGTGGTGTGCGGGGCTCCCGACTTCGCGCCGGTGGTGGTGAGCAGGAGCAGGTCCCCGCCCTCGAAGGGGCCGCCGACCTTGCCCTGGCGGGCGCGGAACTCGTCGATGACGGACTGGTTGAAGTCGTGTGCGGGTGTGGGCACGGGTGTTGTCTCTCCGGGGAGCGTGGGCATGCCGCCGCGCCCCGGACGGGCCGCTGGACAGCGGGAGTCGCCGGGTGGGGCATGCCGAAGGAAGAAAGGAAGGAGGGAGGGAGGAAGGGGGAGCGCAAGGGGCAGTGACGGGAGCCGGACGTGCGGCTGCTCTACGTCAACTGCGGGTCGCGGAGTACGGACTCATGGCGGATCCCTGGGTGAAGGGTGTTCGCCCGATCACCGGCCGGCCCACTGCTCTGTGGCCGGAGTCACGCGACACCGTTGATCATTAGACGCGGGCCGGGGCGGTGCTGTCAACGCCGGTGATCGCGCGAACCCTGGACGATATTGCGCATATCGGGCTAATGGGCGGAGCGTCGGCCGGGACTCCCCCCGCCGCCTGGCCATAGTCGTCGGTGGCGGCCCCCGGGCTGCCGCCCCCTGCCGCGCCCTGCGGCCGGGCGGAAGCCTTCGTGGAGGAGCGGCTCATGCTGAAGCCCACCAGGACCATCCTCGCTCTTGCCGCCGGCAGTATGGTGCTCGGCCTGTTCGGCGCGGGCGTCGCCGCCGCGGACGACGGTCCGGTGGACGGGCCCGGGGTCCACGACGTGCGCGACGAGGAGTCCGTGCACGACGAGTACTCCGAGTACGACGACGGGTCCGAGTACGACGACTCCCGCGGCGACGAGGACGACGACGAGCAGGGCCGGCCGGGCCGCGACGAGCCCGTGGTGTACCCCAAGCCCAAGTACGCCCTCGGCAGGGTCGTCTCCCAGGGGCCGCTGACGATCCGCAGCAAGCCGACGACGCGCGCCAAGGCCCTCGGCAGGGTCCACCCGCACCAGAAGCTGTCGCTCGTGTGCAAGAAGCGCGGCGAGCGGGTCGACGGCAACGACCTCTGGTACCTGCTGGAGCACAAGAACGACAGGAAGCCCGTGGACGGCGTGGACGACGACGACCGCACGGCCAAGGCGTACGGGCACCGGCACGCCTGGGTCTCCGCCCGCTACGTCAAGGACGTCACCCCGGTGAAGTGGTGCCGCTGACCCCCGGGGTCACTCCCCCGGGCGTACGGGACGGGGCCTCGCGCCCCGGCCTCCGTACGCCCGGAGCCGTGTCAGAAGTCCCCGTAGTTGACCTGCCACGTCGGCAGGCCCATGCGGCGCCACACCGCGACCACCCGGTCCCGGTCGTCGAGCGACATCCGGACCGCGTAGCGGTCGCGCACGTGCGCGTCGAAGAGCTCGGCCTTGACCACGTCGTCGCGGCGGGTGTCGCCGGCCGCCCGCATCCACAGCTCGTCGTAGGGCACCTGGTGGCGCCGCAGCCACGACTCCGTCTGCGGCCGGTGCTCCTCGCTGCGCCCCGACAGCAGCACGATCGCGTCCCCGTCGGCGCGCCGGAAGGCGTCCAGCGCGTAGCGCACCGGCTCGTTCAACAGGTCGATTTCGCAGCGCGAGAAGTCGTACGGGCCGCGGTCCCCGGTGAGGGCGAGCGTGCCGTCGATGTCGCACAGCACGGCGGGCGGAAGTGCCGGGTCCGCGACGTAGGGGCGGACCGGCGGCTGGTCGTTCAGCCACGCGGCGGTGAGCCGCCAGCCGCCCTTGCGCGCCTTGGCGTGCTTGTCGGCCAGGATCCGGATGACCTCCTCGCCCACCGGCCGCTCCCGCGCGGCGTCGCGGCGCAGGCACTCCTCCAGGGGCACGTCGGTGAAGTCGTGCACGACGAAGGAGGCGCGGCCGGCGACCGCGGCCTTGAGCCGCTTGGGGATGTGGGAGGTCAGGTGGGTGTTGTCGACGACCACGTCGAAGCCGTCCTCGACGGCCGCGCGGACCGCCGCGTCCTGGACGGCGAGCACGGTCTGCTCGTGCCGGAACGAGCGGCCCCGCTCGGGGTCGGGCACGTCCAGCATGGCCCGCAGGTCGTCGAGGTTGACCCGGCGCATGCGGCCTGCGGCCTCGGCCTGGAGGGCGCGCGCGGCGGTCGTCTTGCCCGAGGCCGGCAACCCCGTCATGACGTGGACCACGGGGAGTTCGGGCTCTTCGGACACGTTCAGTTCTCCTCGTCGGTGGTGTAGGGGTCGGCCGTCTCCGGCCGTACGGCCCGCCAGCCGGCGAGCTCGGTCGAGCGGCCGTCGAGCCGCATGAACACGGCCGCGCGGAGGCGGCCGTCGCGGATCTCCTGCGCGGCGCGCGCGAAGGCGCCCCGGTCGCCGGCCAGGTGTGCGAGCGCCCCGAAGGCCTCGTCGACGGCCCGTTCGTGCCGCGCGGCGGCCTCCTCCAGCCGGGCGATCACCTCCCGCACCCAGGCGTCGAACTCGTCGGGGACCTGTTCCAGGAGCGCGTCGAGCGGCTTGCCGCCGGACTCCTCGACGTCGGCGACCGTGCAGTTGAGGCCCTGGGCGAGCTGCTTGGCGGGCAGCCCCGCGAAGCGCTGGATGCCGTGGGCGCGCCAGACGTCCCGTTCGGTGACGCCGGTCAGCAGCTTGTGGAGGCGGACGTACTCCGCGAGCTTGGCCTTCGCGCGCACGCCCGAGGCGAAGCGCAGGACGAAGCCCTCGGCGTCGGTGCCGGCGGCGGAACCGCCGCCGGGCAGGGTGTTGGACGCGGCGAGTTCGAGGAGTTCGGCGAGCGGCATGGCGGGCCACACCGTGACGACGGAGCCGATGCCCTCCCAGTGGCCGGAGGCCTCGGCGAGCGGCACCTCGGTGCCGTCCCGGCCGAAGGCGGCGAGCAGGACGAGGTCCCGGCGGTCGCCGTAGTCGACCACGATCCGGTTCTGCGGGTAGAGGATCTCCGCGAGGTAGGTCACGCCGGGCACGAGGGCCGAGGTGTCGCGGGTGTCGAGCCGGCGCTGCGCCCAGGTGGCCTGGGCGCTGATGAAGGAGCCCTTGGAGGCGACCCGCCAGTGGTCCGCGTAGTGGAAGACCACGGCGAGGCTGCCGTCGACCTTGTCGTACACCTCGAACGCCTCGTCGGGCAGGGCGGGCGCGTACGGCCGGCCGGACAGGTGCTCGCCGACGTTGAAGAACTTCGGCAGGGGCAGCGCGACGACCGCTCCGGTCTCGTCGTCGGCGACGAGACCGCGGCAGCGCGTGGTGACCCGGTTCCAGACCTGTTCGTACTGGGCCGTGCGCGTGTAGGTGTAGATGGACAGCGGCAGTCGGGGGTGCCGCTTGCGGGTGACGTGCCCGGCGTCGATGGCGTCCGCCAGCTCCTGCGCGGGCAGCAGGCCGTGCAGAGTCAGGTGGTCCTGGCTCATGGGTTCCTCCCGGATCGAGATGGCTCATTCTCGCGTGCGGGAGGGACGGCCCGGTAATCAATTAGTACTGGTCACCGGCCGAAGCGGCCGAGGGGGCGGGGCGGCGGCCGCGGGCGGTGGTGAGGAGGAAGGCGAGGAGGGTGAGGACCCAGGCGGCGGCCGCGATCCAGAGGAGGACCTCGCCGAGGGGGTGCAGCCACGGGGTGCCGGTGGCGGGGGCGGCGGTGAGGCAGGCGGTGGCGGTCATGCCGAGGGGGAAGACGGTGGACCAGCGGCGGATGTCGTAGCGAGGGCGCGGGCTGCGGAGTTCGGCGGCGAGGAGGACGGCGTACCAGGCCAGGGAGATGCAGAGGGCCGCCAGGGTGGCGGTGCGCAGGGCCGCGTGCGCGGGGCCGGTCCACAGGGGGGAGGCGGTGAGTTTCGCACCGGCGAGGGCCGTGATCGACAGGGCCCCGCCCGCGATCCAGTGGTCGCCCGCGCCGCGGACGACCTCGTGGAAGTCGAAGCGGGCCAGGGCGAGGACGTACAGCAGCAGGCCCAGGCAGCAGCAGGCCAGGGCGGCTTGGGCGAGCCACGCCAGGCTCCAGGCGGCGGAGAGGGCGGCCGCGAGGACGGCGAGGCCCTGGGTGGCGACGCAGACGAGGAAGGCGGCGCCGGGCATGCGGCGCCGCCAGTGCCGTACGACGGCGGCGAGGAGGCCGGGCCACAGCAGGGCGGCCAGCGCCAGCAGGGCGGCGGCCGTGCGCTGGCGGCCGAGTTGGGAGAGCCGGGCGCCGAGCACGGTGGTGGCGGCGACGGCGGTGAGGGCGGCCGGGGTGTCGGCTTCGGCCCGGAAGCGGCCCCGGTCGCCGATGAGCCGGGCGGTGAAGCAGGCGGCCAGGACGAGCCACAGCGCGCCCGCGAAGGCCAGTGCGGCGAGCGAGAGCCGGGTGCGGCCGGTCAGTTCCAGGCCGACGGACAGGATGCCGGCGGCCATGACCGCGCCGCCCGCGGCGGGCGGGAGCGTGCGGAACCAGGCCCGGAGTCCGCTCCCGCTGTGCATGGCCTCACATTACGCCGCGGGTGCGGAACTGGATGCTGATCCGGGGGCCGACGGCCCGCGCCGTTTTGGGGACGGCGTGTTCCATGGTGCGCTGGCAGGAGCCGCCCATCACCACCAGGTCGCCGTGGCCCAGCGGCAGCCGCAGCAGGGTGGGGCCGCCGTCGCGCGGGCGCAGCACGAGGTCGCGGGGGTCGCCGACGGACAGGATCGCGACCATGGTGTCCTCGGTGGCGGAGCGGCCGGTGCGGTCGCCGTGCCAGGCGACGCTGTCGCGGCCGTCGCGGTAGAGGCAGAGCCCGGCGGTGGCGAAGGGTTCGCCGAGTTCGGCGGCGTAGTACCGGTCGAGCGCGGTGCGGGCCTCGGTGAGCACGGGGTGCGGGAGCTCCTCACCCTCGCGGTAGTGCGCCAGCAGCCGGGGGACCTCCACCTGGCGGTCGTACATCTGCCGCCGCTCCGCGCGCCAGGGCACCTCGGCGGCGAGGTGCTCGAACAGGGCGTCGGCGCCGGTGAGCCAGCCGGGCAGGTGGTCGACCCACGCGCCGGCTCCGAGCACGGTCCTGCGCACCGGGGAGAGCGGGCCGAGCCGGATCTCGTCCGTCTGGTCGAAGAGGGAGCCCTGGAGTGCGTGCATGGGACCAGCCTACTCCTCGACTCGAACACCTGCTCGATCGAATGGGGGGCTCCCGGGGGTGGCCCGGCGGCCTGCGGGAGAGGATCATGGCCGCACACCGGCCCCGCCGGGCCGTCGAATCGTGGAGGTACGCGTGTCCGTCGCGCCCAGCGTTGCGTCAGGAAGCTCCGGGGTCCCGCTGCTGGACGAGACGATCGGGGACAACCTCGACCGCACCGTGCGCCGCTTCCCCGGCCGGGACGCCCTCGTCGACGTGGCCGCCGGGCGCCGGTGGACGTACGCGGAGTTGGCCGCCGACGTCGACACCCTGGCCCTGGGGCTGCTGGACCTCGGGATCGCCCGGGGCGACCGGGTGGGCATCTGGGCCCCCAACCGCGCCGAGTGGACCCTGGTGCAGTACGCCACCGCGAAGATCGGGGCGATCCTGGTCACCGTCAACCCGGCGTACCGCTCGCACGAGCTGGAGTACGTGCTCAACCAGTCCGGGATCCGGCTGCTGGTCGCGGCGGAGAGCTTCCGGACCTCCGACTACGCGGCGATAATCGAGGAGGTCCGGCCGCGCTGCGCCGGGCTGGAGCACACCGTCCTGCTCGGCGGCCCGCTGTGGGACTCCCTGCTGGAGCGCGGCGCCCAGGGCGACCCCGCGGACCTGGCACGGGCGCGGGCGGGCCTCGGCCCGGACGACCCGATCAACATCCAGTACACCTCGGGGACCACGGGCTTCCCCAAGGGGGCGACCCTCTCGCACCGCAACATCCTCAACAACGGCTTCTTCGTGGGCGAGCTGTGCGGCTACACCGAGCGGGACCGGGTGTGCGTCCCGGTGCCCTTCTACCACTGCTTCGGCATGGTCATGGGCGCGCTCGCCTGCACCAGCCACGGGGCGGCGATGGTGATCCCGGCGCCGGCCTTCGACGCGGCGGCCACGCTGGCGGCGGTGGAGGCCGAGGCGTGCACCTCCCTGTACGGGGTGCCGACCATGTTCATCGCCGAGCTGGCCGACCCCGGCTTCGACGGGTACGACCTGTCGAGCCTGCGGACCGGAATCATGGCGGGCTCGCCCTGCCCGGTGGAGGTGATGAACGAGGTGATCGAGCGGATGGGGATGACCGGGGTCTCCATCTGCTACGGCATGACGGAGACCTCGCCGGTGTCCACGCAGACCCGGGCGGACGACTCCGTGGAGCGCCGGGTCTCCACCGTGGGCCGGGTCGGCCCGCACCTGGAGGTCAAGGTGATCGACCCGGAGAGCGGCCGCACCGTCCCCCGCGGCACCCCGGGCGAGCTGTGCACCCGCGGCTACTCGGTGATGCTCGGCTACTGGGGCGAGCCGGAGAAGACGGCCGAGGCCGTGGACCCGCAGGGCTGGATGCACACCGGCGATCTGGCCGTCATGGACGCGGACGGCTACCTGAGCATCACGGGCCGGATCAAGGACATGGTGATCCGGGGCGGCGAGAACCTCTACCCGCGCGAGATCGAGGAGTTCCTGCACGGTCACCCGGACGTCCTGGACGTGCAGGTCATCGGCGTCCCGGACGCCAAGTACGGGGAGGAGCTGATGGCCTGGGTGCGGATGCGCGAGGGCGCCGAGCCGCTGACGGCCGAGGCGGTCCGCGCGTACTGCGCCGGGCGCCTGGCCCACTTCAAGATCCCGCGCTACGTCCACGTGGTGGACGAGTTCCCCATGACGGTCACCGGCAAGATCCGCAAGGTCGAGATGCGCGAGGCGGCCACCCGGCTGCTGGAGCAGATGTAGGGCACATTTGGTTGCTTCAGGCGGCAGTTGAAACCGCGACCGCACCTGGCAGGCTGTGGCCATGCAGGTGCGTGATGTGATCCTTTCCGGCGGACCCCGCCCGTTCCGGTTCCTCGGCGGCGGTGAGGAGGGGCTCCAGCGGCCCGTGCTCGCCGCCGTCACCATCGACCTCCCGGATCCGGGACGGTTCGTCTCCCCGGGAGACCTCGTGCTGTCGGGGCTGGTGTGGCTGCGGCAGCACCCGGGCCGCGCCGAGACGTTCGTACGGATCCTCGCGGAGGCCGGTGCCGCCGCACTCGGGGCGGGCGAGGCGGAGTTCGGGAACGTGCCGGACGACCTGGTACGGGCCTGCGCCCGGTACGGGCTGCCGCTGTTCGCGGTGGGGGTGGACGTGCCCTTCGGCCCGGTCGCCGAGTTCGTGGCGCGCGGCCGCAGCGGCGCGCGGGTCGGGAACCTGGCCGCGCTGGTGGACCGGCACCGGCGGCTGGTGGCCTCCCGGCCGGGCAGCGGAGCCGGGGCGGGGGCGCTCCTGGAACTGCTGCTGTCCGAACTGGACCTGCGCGCCCACGTCCTGTCCCCCACCGGCCGGCTGATCGCGGGCGCGCGGCCGCCGCTGCCGGAGCGGACCGCGGCCGCGCTGGCCGGGCGGTTCCTGGCCGGCGAGCGCTCCGGCCGGCGGGCCCCGCACCGTACGGCGGCCGGCGGGCTCCCGTACTCGCTGTTCCCGGTCCGCTCCGCACCGGGGGCCGGGCCCGCGCTGACCGACTGGACCGTCGCGGTGGAGGCCGACTGCGGCGACTGGCACGACGAACGCATCGGCCTGGTGGAGCGGCTGGCCGGGCTGATCGCCGTGGAGCGCGCCGGCCGGGACGCCGACCGCACCGTGCGCCGGCGGGCCGCGGGCAGGCTGCTCGGGCTGCTGGACTCCCGCGCGGCGGCGGGCGGCCGGGCCCTGGTGCAGGACGCGGCCGGGCGGCTGGCGGCGGAGGGGCCCGCCGGGGAGGCCCGCTGGCAGGCGGTCACCGCCCGGCTGGACGGCGTACCCGCCACCGGCGGGCCGTCGCCGGTGCGGGACCTGCTGGAGGAGGTGCTGCTGCACCCGGCGTGCCTGGGCCCCGACGCCGCCCGGCGGGTCGGGGTCGCCGCCGCGCTGGACGGGCGCGAGGCCGTGGCCTTCGTACGGGTGCCCCCCCGGCGGGGAGCTGTCGGCGGAGGCCGTCCGGCGGGCCGCGTGCGGGGCCCTGCCACGGGGGCTGCGCGGTGGGGAGCGGCTCTGCCTCGGGGTCGGCGATCCGGTGGCCGAGGCGGACGACCTGCGGCACACCCTGGCGGAGGCCCGCAACGCCCGCCAGGTGGCGGCCGGGCCGGATGCCGGGGCGGTCGCCGTCTGCGGCCCCGAGGACATGGCGGCGCACGTCATGTCCTTGCTGCCGCTGATCCCGGCGGAGGTCCGCCGGGCCTTCAGCCGTCGGCTGCTGGCACCGCTGCACGCGTACGACCGGCGCTACCACTCCGAACTGGTGCCCACGCTCCGGTCGTTCCTGGAACACGACGGCTCGTGGGCCCGCTGCGGGGAGGCCCTGCACCTGCACGTGAACTCGCTGCGGTACCGGATCAACCGGATCGAGTCCCTGACCGGACGCGACCTGGCCCGGCTGGAGGACAAGATGGACTTCGCGGCGGCCCTGCGCATGGACTGACGGTCCGGCCGGCCCCGTGTCCCCTCACCCGGCACGGCGGATCCGGGCGAGCAGCAGGACCGTGTCGTCGGTCGCCGCATCGGGCCGCAGGGCCGCCAGGACGCGGTCCACCTCCCGCTCCAGCGGCCCCTCCACCGCCGCGAGTTGCTCCCGCAGGGCGTCGAGGCCCGCCTCGATGTCCTGGCCGCGCGCTTCGACGAGGCCGTCGGTGTACAGGGCCAGGACGGCTCCGTCGGGGAGGTCGGCCTCCGCCGCGGCGAAGGGGACGCCGCCGACGCCGAGCGGGACCCCGAGGCCGCCGCCGAGGGTCTCGACGGTGCCGTCGGGGCGGCGCACGAGGGGCGGGGGATGGCCGGCGTTCGCGATGCGGGCGCGGCCGGTGCGGGGGTCGTACTCCACGTAGAGGCAGGTGGCCAGCTCGATGCCGGACTCGCGGGCGCACAGGTCGAGTTCGGCGAGCAGGGCCTCGGGCTCGGGGCCGTGGCGGGCCAGCGCCCCGGCGGTGATGCGCAGCCTGCCCATCGAGGCGGCGGCCGGCACCCCGTGCCCCATCACGTCCCCGACGACGAGGGCGACCCGGTCGCCGGGCAGGTCGATCACGTCGTACCAGTCGCCCCCGACCTCGGTGACGCGGCTGCCCGGCAGGTAGCGGTGGGCGAGGGACATGTACGGGCTGCGCGCCAGGGCGCTGGGCAGCAGGGCCCGCTGGAGGGTCAGGGCGATGTCCTGGACCCGGCTGTAGAGGCGCGCGTTGTCCAGGCACAGGGCGGCGCGGGAGGCGAGCTCGCCGGCGAGGCGGAGGTCCTGTCCGGTGAAGGGCGGACGGGCGGGCGAGCGGCCGAACATGGCGATGCCCTGCACGGTGCCCCGGGCGATGAGCGGGGCGATGAGGATGCGGGCCAGGCCGCTGTCGAGGAGCAGCCGGGCGCGGTCCGGGCGTGAGGCGGTGCGGGCCGCGAACTCCTCGTCGACCACGACGCTGAGCGGGCGTCCGGTGGCGAGCATCCGGTGGATGCCGGAGCCCGGCGGGTACGTCACCCGCTCCACGCCCGCCACCAGCTCGGGAGCGGGCGGCGGCAGGACCGTACCGGAGGCGATGCGGCGGGTGAAGAGGGGCAGCGCGGGGTCGAAGGCCTCCGCGGGGTGCATCCACTCCACCAGCTCCACGACACTGCCGTCGCAGAAGTCGGGCACGGCCACGCCGACCAGCTCCCGGGCGG
Source organism: Streptomyces sp. NPDC048352 (assembly GCF_040651895.1). Classification (NCBI taxonomy): domain Bacteria; kingdom Bacillati; phylum Actinomycetota; class Actinomycetes; order Kitasatosporales; family Streptomycetaceae; genus Streptomyces; species Streptomyces sp. NPDC048352. The sequence goes on along the minus strand of NZ_JBEZKZ010000010.1, from coordinate 97,842 downwards.
TGGTGTCCACGTCCAGGGTGGTCCCGACGCGGGCGGCGGCCCGGTCCAGCAGGGCGAGGCGCTGGCGGGCCTCGGTCGCCTCCAGCAGGGCCCGCTCCCGGTCGGTGACGTCGACCAGCAGGCCGCCCACCCCGGGGCGGGTCTCACCGGCACCGCTGAGCGGGAACAGGCTGACCGAGCGGACCTGGTCGCGGTCGGGGCGGCCGGGTGTGCGCATCCCCACGACGGCGCCCACCAGCGGGCGGCCCTCGTCGGCGACGGCGCGCAGCATGCGCTGGAACTCGCCGTCGTCGGAGGTCAGCATGATCTCGTCGGCGGCGCGGCCGAGGTGGTCGGCGACGGAGAGCCCGTCCATGTCGGCGAGGGCCTGGTTGAGGTGGACGTAGCGCAGCTCCTGGTCGAGCATCACCAGGCCGATGGGGCAGGTCTCGAACAGCGCGTCGAGGAAGGCCAGGTTCGTCTTCACCCGGTCGAGCTCCCCGCCGCGGCTGGCCAGGCCCATGACCACCGACTCGCCGGCGTACCCGGCCACCGGGAAGACCCGGAACCCGCAGTCGAAGACCGTGCCGTCCCGGTGCAGGGCCGGCAGCCGGACCCGCCAGTATCCGAGGCTCCGGGCGCGTTCCGTCAGCCGCTCGGCCGGGCCGGGGGCGCCCTCGGGCGGCCGGGGGAAGAGCCGGGCGGCGGGCCGCGACAGCACGGCGGCGGCCTCGTACCCGAAGAGGTCCCTCGCGCCGGGACCCCAGTAACGGATCCGGCCGCCCCCGTCCATGCCGAAGACGGCCACCGCCACGTGCTCGAGCAGGGATCCCGGCTCCGACCGGATCGGACCGGCGTCCCCTCCCCCTCCAGCCCCCGCCTGCTCCGACGGCACGGGATGCCTCCTCTGCCCGGGGCGTGCCGAGCCCCCGCCGCCGGCCGGGCGGGGCGGAGGGCTCGCCGCTCCCTTCATTCTGCGCGCCATCGCCGGAACCGACATCACGACGCCGCCGGGGGGCGCGCCCGCGAGGGGCCCTGCGGGTGGCGCGAGCGGGGGCCCGTACCGTTCGCGGATGGCACGCACGCGCAAACCGCACCGGCTCGCCCTCGGAACCCCGACGACCATCGTCCTGTACCGGACCCCCGACAGGTGGCGGTACGCGGTCTACTTCGCCGGACCGGGCGGCGTCGCCGACGGCGCGCTCGGCGCTCCGGCGCCGTCCTGCGAGCCCGGTGCCGCCCAGGCCGCCGCCGTGCGCAAGGCGGAGGAACTCGGCCGGCGACGGCTCGAGGTCCGCTGGCACGCGGCCCACGAGCCCGGCTGGTGGACCGGCACGGTCACCGGCGCCGGCCCGCTTCCGCCTGCCTGAACCCCGCCCGACCCGAGCCGGCAGAGGTGGCCTAGCGGCGGTTCAGGGGTGTGTTGGCGGTGATCGTGCCGTCGGAGCCCGAGACGGTCACCGCGTGGCGGACGCCGTCCGGTCCGAGGACCACGGCCTGCCAGGCACTGCCGCCGCCCTGCTGGGCGACCGCGCGCAGGCGCTCGACCTTGCCGCCCTCCACCGCGGCGGCCGCCTTCTCCGCCGCCTGTCCGATGGGCAGGGCGGGCAGCGGCGCGGGCGCGTGCTTGCCGGAGCCGCCGCGTGCCGGGACGCCCTCGCGCACCGCCTTCGGGCCGCCCTGGAGGGCGTGCCGGCGCTCGCCCTGGGGCCCGCCCTTGACGGCCTGCCGGCCCGGCTCCGGCCGGACGAGGTGGCGGGCCCGGTCCGCCCGGTCGTGGTGGTGGCCGTGGCCGGCCACCGCCACCGCGGCCGCCCCGCCGCCCACGATCACCGCGGCCGCGCCGACGGCCACCGCCCAGCGCGCGCCCGTACCGCGGGGGACGGCCCCGCCCAGGCCCTTGCGCGGGGACTTCGCCGGCTGCTCCGGCCCGGCGGACGCAGCGGTCTCGCCGGCCGGTTCGGGCTGGGGGTGCTGCTCGTGCTGCGGGAAAGACTCAGACATACCGGGACTCCTCATGCGCAACCGGGCACCGCACCCGGTTCGTCGCCGAGCATGCCGGGGTGATGCTGAAGCCCACCTGAAGCCGCCTGAAGACCTCTTCAGCAAGGCCGGGACGGCACCTGAGACCCTGGGCGGCATGCGCGTACTGGTGGTGGAGGACGAACGACGGCTGGCCCTTGCCCTGCAACGGGGGCTCCAGTCGGAGGGCTTCTCGGTGGACGTGGCCCACGACGGGCCGCAGGGCCTGTGGATGGCCTGCGAGCACGACTACGACCTGATCGTGCTCGACATCATGCTGCCCGGCCTCAACGGCTACCGGGTCTGCGCCCGGCTCCGCGCGGCCGGCAACGAGTCCGGCATCCTGATGCTCACGGCCAAGGACGGCGAGTACGACGAGGCCGAGGCGCTGGACACCGGCGCCGACGACTTCCTGTCGAAGCCCTTCTCCTACCTCGTCCTCGTCGCCCGGCTGCGCGCGCTGGCCCGGCGCACGGGACGCCGGGGTCCGCACACCCTTCAGTTCGGCGACCTGCTCGTGGACCCGGCGCGCCACCTGTGCTCCCGGGACGGGACGCAGATACGGCTGACCGCGCGCGAGTTCGCGGTACTGGAGTACCTGGCCCGGCACGCCGGGCAGGTGGTGCCCAAGCGGGAGATCCTGGAACAGGTCTGGGACAGCGCCTTCGACGGCGATCCGAACGTGGTCGAGGTACACGTCAGCGCGGTACGCCGGAAGATCGACGCACCGTTCGGCCGGTCCGCGCTGGAGACCGTGCGCGGCGCCGGCTACCGGTTGGCGGCCGACGGTGGCTGACCGGGCGCCCGGGGCGACGCCCGGGGCGCCGGCCGCGACTCCCCCGGCCCGCGCGCTCCGCGCTCTCGGCCCCGTACGCCCCCGCCTACGCCTCCTGCTGCGCCGGTTCGGGCCCGCCACCGTCCGCGGCCGGGCCACCGCGGGCGCCGTCCTCGTGGTGGCGGCGGCCCTCGCCCTGGCCTCGTTCGCCCTGCTCGCCCTGCTGAAGGCGAACCTGCTGCGCAACGCCGAGCGCGACGCCGAGCGCCAGGCCGTGACCATCGCGCGGCTCGCGGCCACCGGCGGGCTCGACCGGATGCGCGCGCCGCTGCCCGGTGCCGACTTCGTCCAGGTGGTCAACGCCCGCGGCCGGGTCCTGCGGGCCACCCCGAACCTGGCCGGCGCGCCCGCATTCGGCCCCGCGAAGCCGGCCGGCCCGGGAACCGCCTTCCACACCTGGCGGGTCCGCCCGCTGGGCGCCGAGCACCGCCTGCGGGTGGTGCAGGTCACCACCGACACCCCGCAGGGCCTGGTGACGGTGTACGTGGGGACCTCGCTGCGCGACGTGGACGCGGCCGACGACACCACCACCGCCGCGCTCGCGGTCGGCGGGCCCCTGCTCCTCCTCACGGTGGCCCTGGTGACCTGGCGGGTGACCGGCCGGGCCCTGGGGCCCGTCGAGGCGATCCGCGCGGAGGTCGCCGAGATCACCGACCGGGACCTGCACCGCCGGGTGCCGGTCCCGCCCACCCGCGACGAGGTGGCCCGCCTGGCGCAGACGATGAACGCCACGCTGGACCGGCTGGAGTCCTCCGGGCACCGCCAGCGCCAGTTCATCGCCGACGCCTCGCACGAACTGCGCAGCCCGATCACCGTGCTGCGCACCCAGCTGGAGGTGGCCCTGGCCGTCCGGGACCCGGAGCTGTGGCCGGAGCTGATCGCCGGGGCGCTGGAGGACACCGAGCGGCTCCAGCGGCTCGCCTCCGACCTCCTCCTGCTCGCCCGGATCGACGCGGCCCAGCCCCTGGCGGCGGTCCGGCTGGACCTGGGCGACGTGGTGCGGGCCGCCGTGGAGTCCCGCCCGGGCGACCGGGTGCCCGTGCGCACCGAGCTGGGGGCCGGGGTGGAGGTGGAGGGCAACGAGCTGTGGCTGACCCGGGTGGTCACCAACCTGCTCGACAACGCGCAGCGGTTCGCCGGCCGACGGGTGGAGGTCGTCCTGCGCACGGCCGGCGACCCGGGGGCGCGGACCGCCGTACTGGAGGTCCTGGACGACGGACCGGGCATCCCGCCCGGGGACCGGGAGCGGATCTTCGAGCGGTTCACCCGGCTCGACGACTCCCGCAGCCGCGACCACGGCGGCGCCGGCCTGGGCCTGGCCATCGCCCGCGACCTGATCGGCCATCACGGCGGCACCCTCACGGCCGCCCCCTCCCCCGAGGGCGCCCGCCTGCGAGCCGTCCTCCCCCTGGCGCCCGCCTCTTCCCCGCGTACGGATCCCCGCCGGCCGGCCGCCTGATCCCGGGGCGGCCCGGACGCGGCGCCGTTCGGCGATTGTCCGGTTCGAGGCCGTGCAGCACGCGGGGGACGGGCTACGATCACGGCGTGGTCACAGCCCGGTCCTCCCGTACGCCGCGGGCCCGCGCCTCAGCGGGGCTGCTGCACCTGCTCGGGCTGACTCTGCTGCTGCTCGGCCTGCTCTGCGCGCACGGCACCGGCGCCCACGCCGGCGCCGCGGCGTCGGCCGCCCGGGCGTCGGCCACCCCGGCGGCGCTCCCCGGCACCGCGATCCCGGCCGCGGCCGTCCCCGCCGACCGCCACGACCCCTCCCACCCGGTCCACGACTGCACCCCCCTGCCTCCGCGGGCCGGTTCCGCCGCGGAAGCGCCTCCCGCTCCCCCGGCGGTCACCGTCGCCCGGCCCGCCCGCGCGGCCGACCGGGCCGCGTCCGGCCACGGCGGTACGGCCGGCGACCCGGCCGGTGCCGCCGCCGCGGCGCACTCGAGAGCCTCCGCCGTCCTCCAGGTGTAGGCACCAGGATCCGTCCGGGCCCGTCCCGCGATCCCCGCCACCCCCGCCCCGCCGGGCGCAGGGGTGCCCGCCGCACGGAGGAACCCTGGTGCCCCATCCCCGCGCACGCCCCTTTCACCCCGTTCCGTCCTGGTACGGCGTGCTGGTCGCCGTCACGCTGACCACGCTGCTGTTCGCGTCCCCCGCCTGTTCCGCGCACGCGCACGCGGACGTCTCCCCCGGCTCGTGGCCCGCTGGAGCCGCGCCGCAGAGCGGGCCGACTCCCCCCGCAGATCCGCTGGGCCATCCGCACCCGCATCCCGGTCACGGCACCGGCTGTACGGCGGCCGACCCCGGGCCCGCCGGCCAGGGCCCCGCGCCCCTGCCCCCCGGGCCGGGGCGGCCCGCGGCGCGCGCCGACGGGACGCCGGCGGCAGCCCGGGCGGCACCACCGGGAGCGTCCGGACCGGCCGCAGCCCGCTCCGGACGCTCCACTCTGACCATCGTCTGTCGATGGCGGCTCTAGTCCGCTCCCGTAAGCCCGTTCGCACCGGCTGACGCATGCCCAACGGGCGGACCCTGCCCTGCCCAGGCTCGGCATTTCCCACGAGCGACCACCCGACGCACCATCGAACGAGAGCGGAACAATGCATTCTTCGGCCACCGACGACACTCCCCCCGCCCGCGCCGGCCTCTCGGGGCTGGTCGGCAACACCCCCCTGCTGCGCGTGTCGGAGCCCCTGGCCCCGGCCGGACGCGGCTTCTGGGCGAAACTCGAGGGCTTCAACCCCGGCGGCATCAAGGACCGCCCCGGGCTGCACATGGTCGAACGGGCCCGCGCCCGCGGCGAGCTGGAGCCGGGCGCCCGGATCATCGAGTCCACCAGCGGCACCCTCGGCCTGGGCCTCGCCCTGGCCGGCATGGTCTTCGGGCACCCCGTCACCCTGGTCACCGACCCCGGCCTGGAATCCTCGATGACCCGCCTGCTGACGGCGTACGGGGCGCAGGTCAACGTCGTCTCCGAACCCCACCCCACCGGCGGCTGGCAGCAGGCGCGCCGCGACCGCGTCACCCGGCTGCTGGAGCAGCACCCCGGCTCCTGGTGCCCGGACCAGTACAACAACCCGGACAACACCACCGCCTACACCCCGCTGGCCCTCGAACTGGCCACCGAGCTCCACCACATCGACGTCCTGGTGTGCAGCGTGGGCACCGGAGGGCACTCGGCGGGCGTCTCCCGCGTCCTGCGCCAGCTCTACCCGGACCTGCGGCTGGTGGGCGTGGACACCGTCGGCTCCACCATCTTCGGCCAGCCGGCCCGGACCCGCCTGATGCGCGGCCTCGGTTCGAGCATCTACCCGCGCAACGTGGCGTACGAGCAGTTCTCCGAGGTGCACTGGGTCGCCCCCGGCGAGGCCGTGTGGACGTGCCGCCAGCTCGCCGCGTCCCACTACGCGGCCGGCGGCTGGAGCGTCGGCGCCGTCGCCCTCGTGGCCGGCTGGCTGGCCCGCACCCTGCCCGAGGACACCCGGATCGCCGCGGTCTTCCCCGACGGCCCGCAGCGCTACCTCGGTACGGTGTACGACGACGACTACTGCGCCGCGCACGGGCTGCTGGACCGCCCTCCGGCCGCGGAGCCCGAGACGATCGGCCGCCTGGACGAGAAGGAGGTCACCCGCTGGACCCGCTGCACGAGCGTGGTCGACCCGCTGACCCTGCGCCCGTCGGAGGTGCCGGCCTGATGAAGGGCACCCTCGCGCAGGTCCGTTCGTACGAGCGCAGCGTCCAGCTGCTGATGGTGAACCAGTTCACCATCAACCTCGGCTTCTACATGCTCATGCCCTACCTCGCCACGCACCTGGCCGGCCCCCTGGGGCTGGCCGGCTGGACGGTCGGACTGATCCTCGGGGTGCGCAACTTCAGCCAGCAGGGCATGTTCCTGATCGGCGGCACCCTGGCCGACCGGCTCGGCTACAAACCGATGATCATCACGGGGCTCGTGCTGCGCATCGCCGGCTTCGCGACCCTCGGCCTGGTCGACTCCGTACCGGCGCTCATCGCCGCCTCCGCGGCCACCGGCCTGGCCGGCGCCCTGTTCAACCCGGCCACCCGGGCCTACCTGGCCGCCGACGCGGGCGAACGCCGCGTCGAGGCCTTCGCGCTGTTCAACGTCTTCTACCAGGCCGGCATCCTGCTGGGGCCGCTGGCGGGGATGGTGCTGACCGGCGTCGACTTCCGCGTCACCTGCCTGGCGGCGGCCGGGATCTTCGCGGTGCTGAGCGTCGTGCAGGTCCGGGCCCTGCCGGCCCGCCGGGGCAACGACGCCGCCGAGCGCACCGGGGGCCCCCGGGAGGGGGTGCTCGTCCAGTGGCGGCGCATCCTCGCCAACCGCCCGTTCCTGCTGTTCTCCGTGGCGATGATCGGCTCGTACGTGATGACCTTCCAGGTCTACATGGCGCTCCCCCTGGAGGTCCGGCGCGTCGGCGGCGAGGGGGCGTTCGGCACGGCGGCGGTGGCGGTGCTCTTCGCGGTGTCCGGGCTGAGCACGATCCTCTTCCAGACCAGGGTGACGGCCTGGTGCAAGGCCCGCCTGGAGCCCGGCCGGGCGCTGGCCTGGGGGCTGCTGACGATGGGCGCGGCCTTCCTGCCGCTGCTGGCCGCGACCGCGCTGCCCGTGCCCGACTCGCGGCTGGGGACGCGGCTGCTGGCGGCGGTGCCGCCGGCGCTGTCCGCGCTGCTGCTGGCCGTCGGCACGATGATCGCCTACCCCTTCGAGATGGACACCATCGTCCGCCTCTGCGGGGACCGCCTGGTCGCCACGCACTACGGGCTGTACAACACCGTCTGCGGCGTCGGCATCGCCGTCGGCAACCTCCTCACGGGGGCGGCGCTGGACGCGGCCCGTTCCGCGGGGATGTCGGCGCTGCCCTGGCTGGCGCTGTTCGCCCTCGGTGTCGGGTGCACGGCCGCCCTGTACGGCCTCGACCGTACGGGCCGGCTCGCCCCGCCCGCCCGTGCGGTGCGGGCGGGGACCGTGGCGGCCTGAGCACCGGTGCTCAGGAGATCCCGTACCACTGGCTGGCCCAGCCGGTGTTGATGGTGCTGGTGGACTGCTCGGCGAGGTTCACGGTGGCCGGCAGGGTGTTCTGGCCGGTCAGGACGGTGCTGTAGCGCAGGAGGGGAGGCGCGAGCCCCGCGTTGACCGAGATGCCGGCTCCCGTGGACTTCAGGGTGAGGGCGTTCGTGGCCCAGCTGCCGTTGAGCAGCAGGGCGATGAAGTAGGTCCCGGGGGCCGCGGTGAACGGCTTGGCGAGGGCGAGCGGTTTGGCGACCGGGTCGGTCATCAGCTGGGGGGATATGTCCGGGGTGGCCGCGCGCAGGGTGCCGGTGGCGTCGTACACGCCGAGGTAGCAGTTGGACAGCTGGGCTGCGGTGTCGAGACCGGCCAGCCCCAGCCAGATGTTCGACCAGGTGATCTCCTGGCGCAGGACGATCCGGACCAGGGTGACCCGCCCGCCGACCCCGGCGGCGGACTGGGCGGTGACGTGCCCCGCGTCGTTGGGGTCGCCGGTCCACGCCAGCAGGTTCTGGTCCTGCGGCCGGGGGCCCTCGTACCCGGCTCCCGCGCCGCCCGGCGCGGGAGCGGCGGCCGGGGAACCGGCCGCCGGGTGCGGGCCCTTGGCCGGTGAGGTGCAGCCGGCCAGGACGAACAGCGCGGCGAGCGCGGCGGCGAGAGTGCGCGCGGCGGTGGTGCGGGTGGGCATGCTTCCCCCAGCTGGTGCGGATGTACCGGGGGCCATGGTCACACGCCCCGGAAGGGCCGGGCCCGTCGGCTGACGGTCCCGGCCCTTCCGGTCGGCGGCGGATCCGGTCAGACCCGGTCGGCCGCGATCAGGACGTACTGGAAGGAGCCGTCCTTGTAGGAGTTGATGAAGGCCTCCTCGATGCCGGTGACCAGGGACGAGGTGGCCCGCAGCTCCCAGTAGGGCAGCGTGTCGGGGGTCAGGTCGATGACGGCCTGCGGTACGAGGCGGTTGTCGGCCATGGCCCGCAGGTACTCGCGGCGGGAGTGGATGTTGCACTCGAAGTGGGCGTTGATCTGGGAGACCCACTTGGAGGGCTGGCCGTAACGCGGGTTCCAGCAGCCGGTGATGGTCACGTAGCGGCCGCCGACCGCGAGGACGCGGGAGTGCTCGGCGAAGAGGTCGTGCAGGTCGACGTACATGCTCGACTCGTTGTTCCACGAGGCCGCGGCCGTACCGGTCCCGAAGGGGGTGCCCAGCATGTTGCAGACGCGGGCGCGGACGTGGTCCTCGATGCCGAGTTCACGGGCGCGCTGGTTGGCGAAGTCCGCCTGCTTGGCGGAGAGGGTGACGCCCTCGACCTTGCACCCGAAGCGCTGGTGGGCCATGACCATCGAGCCGCCGCGGCCGCAGCCGGCGTCGACGAGGGTGTCCTCGCGCCCGATGGGGCCGAGGTGGTCCAGGAGCAGTTCGGCCTGGGCCGATTCGAGCCGGTGCAGCTCGGCGATCAGCTTCTTCTCGTACGCGCTGTCCTCGGTGTCGCCGAGGGCCGCGTGGTCGACGTCGCCGATGCCGTAGTGGTGGTGGTAAAGGCCGTCGACGTCGCCCAGCCGCAGGTTCACGGGGCGGGCCTCGTTGTTCCAGTAACGGGCGATGTCCCCCTGGTACGGGGTCGTCGGCGCGGGGATGCGCACGGAACCGGCGGCCGGGGTGGTGGTGGTGAGATCGGTGCTGGTCACGAATAAGTCCATCCTTACCAGAAATCGGGCAGGCTGTAGCGATAGGTGTTGGTCTGGTGCCAGTAGTGGTTGCCGTCGACCCATACGGCCACGCCGCGCAGGAAGCGGAGCACGCTGGGGACGGGGCAGGCGGCGGCCAGGGCGGCGGTCGCGGCCTCGAAGTCGTGCATGAGCTCGTTGTGGACCTCGACCGCCTTGAGGTAGCCCTCCCGGTCGGAGACCCCCTCGCGTTCGGCGATCACCACGGGCAGGTTCAGGTGGCGCCCGGGGCTGGCGAGTTCCTTGGTGTACGAGTACAGGTCGTTGACGATGGTGCTGACGTTCCCGGCGAGCGCGATGACCCGCTGCATCGCGGGCTGGGCGTGCAGGTCGGCCGGCAGCTCGTAGCCGCCGACGGTGTCGGTGATGGTGGGGCAGGGCCGGAAGTTGTTGAACTGCCGCATCACCAGGTATTCCCACACCTCGGGCATGTGGTCCGTCTGCGCCCAGGCGGCCTCGGCGAGGTACCCCATGTGCAGGCGGGCCATGTCGTGCCGGTAGCGGTCGGCCTGGGAGGGCGTGGACTGCCGGACGAAGTACTCCATGGCCGAGCGGTAGGAGCGGCGGGCGGCGTCCGCGTACAGCGACCGGCCCCACTGGGGCTGGTACTCCTCCGTGGTGTGGAGGGGGTCGAGGGCGGTGTGCGCCAGCAGCAGCCGCCCCCCGAGACCGATGGGAGAGCCCCCGTGGTCCTCGCAGTACATGTCGTCGACCGCGTTCTCGGCGACCATCAGCCGGGCGGCGACCATCAGGTGGTCGACGGTGGGGGCGTCCGGGTGGCAGGCGACCATGTAGCGCCCGGTGGAGAAGCCGTCGAACTCGCCCTCCCAGTCCTCCGGGTAGAGCTGGATCTCGTCCAGCGCCCAGGCCTTGATCCTGCGGCTGAGCTCCGCGACCCGAGCCGGGTCGGGCTCCGGGACCGGGTGGTGGTACAGGCCCGGGATGTGGAGGGCCTCCGCCGGCGCGGAGGGCGGCGGCGGCTCCCCGTACCGGGCGGGGTGCAGGTCGCCCGTGCCCAGGCCGCTGGGCCCGCGCATGATCCGCTCCAGGGCCGGGGCCGTCCGCCCCGCATCCGCGGCGGCTTCCGCCGGCGCGGCGGCGCCGGCCGCCGCGGGGGCGTGGGTGCCGAAGGGGAGGACGGGTACGGTCGGCAGGCCGGGCCGGGACGGGACGGGGGCGTCGGTGACGGGGGTTTCCGCGACGGCCGCCGGGGCGGCCGCGGGGGGTTCCACGACGGTGGCCTCGGCGGGCGCCCGGCCCCGGCTCAGGGTGGTGGCGAGGACGTGCGCCCCGAAGTGCGCCGCGGCGGCGGGCAGGCCCGACTGCAGAGGGGAGGGCCCGGGAGCGGGCATCCGTGACTCCTTGGTGAGGTGGGTGGGGTGGCCCGGATCCCGGGCGTGCTCGGCCGGCCCGGGAGGCTCCGGGCCCGGCCGCGGTCCGCCGGACACCCCTAGTCGCGCCTGCGGGCGATCTGTACGTTTTCGAGGACGCCGAGGGCGTCGGGCACCAGGATGGCCGCGGAGTAGTAGGTGGTGACCAGGTAGGAGATGATCGCCTGCTCGTTGATGCCCATGAAGCGCACCGACAGCCCCGGCTCGTACTCCTCGGGCAGACCGGTCTGGCGCAGCCCGATGACGCCCTGGTTGTCCTCACCGGTGCGCATCGCGAGGATGGAGCTGGTGTTCTCCTTGCTGATGGGGATCTTGTTGCAGGGCAGGATCGGCACTCCGCGCCAGGCCGGGACCTGCTGCCCGCCGACGTCGACGTGGTCCGGGTAGAGCCCGCGGGCGTTGAACTCGCGGCCGATCGCCGCGATCGTCTTGGGGTGGGCGAAGAGGAACCTGGTTCCGCGGCGCCGGCAGAGCAGCTCGTCGAGGTCGTCCGGGGTGGGCGGGCCGGAGTGGGTCTGGATCCGCTGCTTGAAGTCGGCGTTGTGGAGGAGGCCGAACTCCCGGTTGTTGATCAGCTCGTGCTCCTGGCGCTCGCGCAGCGCCTCGATGGTGAGCCTGAGCTGCTCCTCGGTCTGGTTGTGCGGGCCGTTGTAGAGGTCGGCGACCCTCGTGTGGACGCGCAGGACGGTCTGCGCGACGGAGAGCTCGTACTCGCGGGGGTTGAGCTCGTAGTCGACGAAGGCGCCGGGCAGCTCGTGCTCGCCGGTGTGGCCGGCCGACATCGCGATCTCGGCCTCGCCGTGACGGTTCTGCCGCTGGTGCGGGAGCGAGCTGAACTCCTGGATGTGGGCCTGGAGGCTCGGCGCCGAGGACAGCAGGGCGGCGAAGTCGGAGCGGGAGAGGGTGAGCAGGGTGCCGGGGGTCTCGGCGGTGGCGGTGTAGTCCCAGCCGGCCTCTCCGTCGAGCAGGGCGTTCTCGCCGAAGCGGTCGCCGTCGGCGAGCGTGGCGATGGCCACCTCGTCGCCGTACTTGCCGACGGAGGTCTGGTTGATCCGGCCGTGGGCGATCATGTGGATCTGGTCGGCCGGGGTGCCCCGTTCGACGAGCACCTCGCCGGCCCGGAAGTCGCGCTGGACGCACCGGCCGGCGATCGCGGTCAGCACCTCCAGGTCGTCGAAGCCGCGCAGCAGGGCCAGTTCGCCCAGCTCCCGGGGGATCACGCGGACCGAGGCACCGTCCTGGACGAACTCGATGCGACCGTCGCCGACGGTGTAGGTCAGCCGCCGGTTCACGCGGTAGGTGCCGCCCTTGGTCTCCACCCAGGGCAGGCTCCGCAGCAGCCACCGGGAGGTGATCTCCTGCATCTGCGGGGCGGACTTGGTCGTGCTGGCAAGGTTGCGGGCGGCCGCCGTGCTCAGGCTGGACTGCTGCGGCGGGTCCAGCTGTGCTTCCGGGCTGGTGTCAACGGTCATGGGGTGGAGCTCTCCTTCGTAAGCGCGGCAACGGGCACGGGCGCACGGAACCGGTGAAAAGGAAAAAGCGGGCGAATGTCCGGTAATCCGTCCAGATCTCTGGGAACAGTAACGGCCGGTGCACCCAGATGACCTTGAAACGCCGAGCGCATTACCTCGATGCAGTGATCTCGGCGGGTGGGTGGTTTGCCGGGGCGACCGGTGGTATCCGGCCGGTCGGGAGCGTGCCGCTGTCGGGCGCAGGAACGAAAAAAGCCCCTCCTGCCGGGGGGATTTCCCGGCAAGAGGGGCCCAGGGGGCCGACCGTCAGGTGCGGTACGCGAAGTAACGCGCGTCCGGGTAGGACGCGAGGATGCTCGCGAGCGACTTACGGTAGGTGTTGGTGGAGTGGTACGTGAGGTACGGCATCCCGGCGCTGCTGCGACGGGTGACGATCATGGAGTGGTCCTTGGACCCGTCCTTGTTGAAGTCCACCTGCAGGATGTCGCCGATGTCCATCTGGTACACGTTCGCCAGGTTCGAGGCCCGCTGGTTGGACAGCGTGAACCAGGCCCACTCGTTCGCCCCGACCCAGGAGTCGGACTGGCGGGTGCCGTCGTACCACCAGTTGCGGTAGTCCGAGGAGGTGCCCGGGACGGGCTTCCAGCCGCCGGCCTTCAGCGCCTGGCTGATGAAGTTGGTGCAGTCGCCCCCGGCCCCGTTGAACTTGCGGTACGCGGGGTTGTAGTTGCTCCAGTACTTCTCCGCGTACTGCGCCATGGCGGAGTAGTCGTACGCGCCGCCGGTCTTCACCTTGGGCTGGGGCGTGGCGGGGTACTTGGTGGACGCGGGCGTGCCGTCGGGGTACTGGTTGCCGTCGTCCTTGACGACGGCGACCTTGGCCGCCACCGGCTCGTTGACCGCGACCGGCGCGTTCCCGCTGTCCTGGGACTTGATCGAGGTCAGCTCCCAGGAGCCGCCCTTCTTGCCCTTGAGGGTCAGCTGGTAGCGCGTCTTGAAGTCGGTGGTGTCCGGCTCGTCCCCGTGCACCTTCTTGTAGGTGAGCGTGGTCTGCTCGGTGACCTCGACGGTCGCCTTCCCCCCGGTGATGGTGGCGCGGTCCACCGTGACCCGGGTGTCGGCGGCCGTGTAGGCCTCGCCGAGCTCCGCGAGCCGGGTCTTGCGGGACCGCAGCGAGGCTATCGCGGCGTCCTCGTCCTTCTTCAGCGCGGTCGACACGCGGGCCTTCTTGCCGGCCGGCCCGGATTCGCGGTGTCGTACCCGACCGTCGACCAGGGCCTGGGTGCGCTGCGAGAGGACGTCGTCGGCCAGGCGGGCGAAGGTGTCCGCGGTGGCACGGTCGGCTTCTTCGGACGTACCCGCACTCGCGGAGTAGGCGAACAGGCTGCCGGACGCGATGGCCACGGTCAGGGCCGCGACGGCGGCCAGCCTGAACCTCTTTGGTATCACTGTGATTCCCCTTGTCACCCGGTCCACACGAACCGGGCACGGAATCTTCGCACAACTGGGCGACGCGTGGGCCGCGTTCCGTTTCGTCCCCTCCTGACCGGCAATGATCGCCCCGGACGCCGGGGGGCTTGCTTCCGCTTCTCCCCCCGGGGATCGCCGCGGGGCTCGGGCCGCTTGCCCCCACCACCCCGTCGGCCGCACAGGAAGTGCATCTAGGGTGTAGGGGGAAGCACGGCACAGGGGGCATGCGGAGTGGGCAGGCAGGACACGGGCTCAAGAGGGCGATCGCGGGGCAGACGGGCCGCCCCGAAGGGCAGCGGCGCGACCGCTGCGGACCGCCGCAGGAAGTCCGGCGCCCGCCGGGCGGCCGGGACGGACCCCGGCCCGGCCGGCCGCTTCGCAGCGGTCCTCGCACCGGCCCTGGCGGCCGCGCGCCCCTGGCTGCGGCGGCTGCGGCCGGACTACCCGAGGCCCGGGCGCGGCGACTGGCGCCGGTGGGTGCCGTCGGGGCGCCAGTGGCTGGGCGCTTTCGCGTACCTGTTCATCGGCCTGGCGGGCTTCGTGGGCATCGCGTACGCCGCAACGGACATTCCCGACGATCTCAACTCGTTCGCCACACAACAGGACAATGTCTACTACTGGTCCGACGGCTCCACCATGGCCCGGACGGGCTGGGTCAGCCGGCAGGAGATGCCGCTGGACAAGGTGCCCCCGAAGGTCCGGGGCGCCGTGCTCGCGGCCGAGAACGCGAGCTTCTACTCGGATCCCGGGGTCTCGCCGTCCGGTGTGCTGCGCGCCATGCGCGCTGCGGTGACGGGCGGTGAGACGCAGGGCGGCTCCACCATCACGCAGCAGTACGTGAAGAACGCCTATCTGAACCAGGACCGCACGCTGTCGCGGAAGTTCACCGAGATCCTGCTCGCCGTGAAGCTCGACAGCCGCGCCGGCAAGGACCAGATCCTCCAGGACTACCTCAACACCAGCTGGTTCGGGCGCGGCACCTACGGCATCCAGCGCGCGTCCCAGGCGTACTACGGCAAGGACGTCTCGCAGCTCAACGCCAGCGAGGGCGCCTTCCTGGCGTCCCTCCTCAAGGGCGCCGGGCTGTTCGACCCCTCCCTCGGCAAGGAGAACCACGAGCGGGCGGTCGAGCGCTGGAGCTGGATCCTGGACCGCATGGTGGAGACCGGCCACCTCACCCCCGCCGAGCGCGCCACGTACACGAAGTTCCCGGAGCCTTCGAGCGCCTCCCTGGTCGGCATGCCGGGCGCGCAGACCGGCTACCTGGTGGAGATGGCCAAGGCGTACGCGATCAAGGCCGGACACCTCAAGGAGTCCGATTTCGACCTCGGCGGCTTCCAGATCTACACGACCTTCGACAAGGCGCGCATGACGGCCCTGACCGCAGCGGTCCAGCAGGCCCAGAAGGACTTCGACCCCGAGCGGCGTCCCGACACCGACAAGCACGCGAAGATCGGCGCGGCCAGCGTGGCCCGCGACGGCCGGCTGCTCGCCGTGTACGGGGGGCCCGACTACCTGAAGCAGGGCTTCAACGAGTCGAACGCGACGACGATCCCGGCCGGCTCGGTGTTCACGCCGATCGTCTACGCCGCCGCGCTGGAGGACGGGGTGCTGCGCACGCGCGGCAAGGCCCGTACGCCCGTCTCCCCCTCCAGCCCGTACGACGGCAACGACCAGGTGACCGTGCAGACGCCCGAGGGCCCGTACTGGGACCGCAGCGGCAAGGTGGTCAAGGGGCACAACGACGGCGACCGGAGCTGGGGGCAGGTGACCTTGCAGCAGGCGGTGGCCAACTCCGTCAACACGCCCATGCTGCAGCTGGGCCTCGACGTCGGGCTCGACCGGGTGGAGTCGTACGCCGAGCGCGCGGGGCTGCTCCGGTCGAGCCTCGGCCCTCGGATCCCCACCTTCGCCCTCGGGGAGAACTCCAAGCCCAGCGCGATCCGGATCGCGGGCGCCTACCAGACCTTCGCGGCGGACGGCATGCACACCGACCCCTACTCGGTGCGCTCGGCCACCCGCGCCGGCGCGGCCGTGCCGCTCGACCCGCCGAAGGCGGCCCGGGCGGTGTCGCAGAAGACCGCCCGCTCGGTGACGGAGGCCCTGCGGGCGGCCGTCACCGACGGATCGGCGAAGGCGGCGGCCAAGGCGCAGCCCGGGGCGGCCGGCAAGACCGGCACGACCGCGGCGAACACGGCGGGCTGGTTCGTGGGGACCACGGCGCAGGAGTCGACGGCCGTGGTGGTCTACCGGATGGCACTGACCGACCTGATTCCGCTCCCGCTGACGGGGCTGGGCGGGGACGCCCCCACGACGCCCGGCAGCGCGCGGGCCGTGGCCCTGTGGGCCGACTACGCGAAGGCCGTCAAGTAGGCCGGGTGGCGAGCGCCGCCCGGCCCCGGCCCGCTACTTGACGAGCGTCTTCCAGTCCGGCGCCTGGGCGGGGTCGAGCATCCGCAGCTGGGCCAGGACCTTCGGGTCCTGGGCGTCCAGCCAGTCCGCCACCTCGCGGAACGACGCGCAGCGCACGTCCTGGCGGGTGCAGACGTCCTTCATCACGTCCTCGACGGCCTTCATGTAGATGCCGCCGTTCCAGTCCTCGAAGTGGTTGCCGATGAACATCGGCGCCCGGCTGCCGTTGTAGACGCGGTTGAAGCCGTTCATGTAGGAGCCGCGGACCTGGGCCTGCCAGCCGGCGAACTTGGCCGGGTCGCCCTGGGTGCTGTCGCCGGACTGGTTGTAGAGGAAGTTGAAGTCCATCGAGAGGACCTGTACCTCTTTGCCCTGCAACGGGACGAGCTGGAGGGGAAAGTTCCATATGCCGTCCATCTTGGACGGCCACATCTGGAAGTCCCCCGAGGAGCTCGCGTCGTAGCGCCAGCCGTACGGCTTGATCGCGGTCACGAGGTTCTTCTGACCCTCCAGGCAGGGCGCGCGGCCGCCGACCACTTCCCGGTCCGGGTCGAAGGGCAGGGGCGCCTCCTGGGTGAAGCCGGTGTTGGTCTTCCAGCCCTTCATGAACCCGTACGCCTGGTCGATCTCGCTCTTCCACTCCTCGGGGGTCCAGTCCCCGCCGCCCTTGGGCCCGCAGAAGTGCCCGTTGAAGTGCGATCCGATCTCGTTGCCGTCGGTCCAGGCGCCGCGCAGCTGCTGGAGCGTGGACTTCACGTGGGGTGCGGTCGGATAGGAGATGGCGGCCGCGCCCTGGCCGTGCTGCGGCGGGCGGTAGAGCGACTTCTTGGCGTCGGGCAGCAGGTAGATGCCCGTGAGGAAGAAGGTCATGTGGGCCTTGTTCTGCTTGGCCACCTGACGGAAATGGGAGAAGAGGTGGTCGTCGCCCTCCAGCGCGCCGTCCCAGGAGAAGACGACGAACTGCGGCGGCTTCTCGCCCGGCTTCAGCTTCTCGGGCTTGAGCTGCCCCGGCTGCGGCCCGGTGTAGGAAGTGGAGCCGTCGCCCAGCACCTCGACCTTGCCGTCCCAGTCCGGCTTCGGCCCCTTGCCGAAACCGGGCCCGCCGCTCACCGCGCCGGCGCCGGCCGGGGCGGCCAGCCGCGCGTCGCGCTGGGCCTCCGAGGAGCCGGTGAAGGTGACCGCGAGGGCCGCGGCCGTGCCGCCCACGGCGATCACGGCCGCGCCTATGGCCAGGCGCTTGCGGTTGCGCGTCTTGCGGCGCGCCTGCCTCGCGGCACGGGACTGCGCCCGGGCCCCGGCGGCGTCGGTCTCGGCCATCGCGGTCGTACCCCCCTGAATCTCCGCAGCAGGGCCGCGCGTGGATGCTTCGTACGAATATAGAACTTGTAGGCACTCCTCCTGTACCACGCCCCCCGGGGTGCGGCGTTTCACAGCCAATGCACAGCCGTCGGCCTACGGCTCCGGTTCGGGCTCCTCGACCACGTGCACCGCGGCCTCCTCGGCGGACGCCGCGCCGCCGTCGATGCCGACGTCCCTGGCCAGTACGGAGATGTGGCGGTCCGGAGCCCCTTCCTCCACGGAGGTCAGGCGCCCGGCCCGGTCCGGGCCCGCCAGAGAGGCTTCGCCGGTCTCGTCCGGGGTCTCCTCCTCCGCGCTGACCTCGGGTTCCTCCCGCGCGAGCCGCTGGTCCAGGGACTCCCCCGTGTGCTGCTCGGCGGCCGTGGTGCCGGTCTCGTCGACCGCCAGCGGGCGGTCGGGCGGCACGAACGCGGTGTCGAGGATGTCGTCGAGGTTCGGGGTGTCGAGGGTGTTCTCCAGGTCGGGCTGGGCCTCGGCGGCCTCGTCTGTCTCCTGCGGCTGGTAGACGTCGTCGCCGTAGGAGCCGTCGGCGCTGCTCATCACGTCCTCCGATCGGTCCGGTTCCGCGGGCGCGTCCTCGGCGCCGGGGACGTACCACTTCCTACGGGGCGCCTGCCCCTGGCGGGGGGCTCCCAATCATGGGCGGCCGAACGGATGGATCTTCGGATTTCCCGGTCTCCGTCACCTGCTTGCCCCCTCCGGTGGGCATACGGGCCCCGGAGGCTTTGACTGGGAGGCCCCGGAGAACCTTGGGAGGCGTGGTGGCGGCGGTCGCGTGGATGCGTGGTGCGGCGGGTGGCGTGGCGTTGGCGGTGGTGGCGCTCGGCGCCGCCGGCTGTTCCGGCGGGGACGGCACCCCGTCCGGGACGGTGTCGAGCGCCGCGTCGGCGGTGAAGTCGGCGGGCGAGGCGGTGTCCTCCGCCGCCGCCGAGGCCGGGCGGGCCGCGGAGTCCGCGGCCGCCGTCGCGCGGGACAAGCTCGCCGCGGTCAAGGACGGGGCCGACGCCAAGGACCAGGTGTCCCTGGGTCCGGTGGCGACGGGCGCGGACGGGTACGCGACGGTGCCCGTGACCGTACGGAACACCGACGAGGGGACGAAGTCCTTCGCGGTGCAGGTCGAGTTCGCCGACGAGAGCGGCACGCTCCTGGACACCGTGGTGGTGACGGTCCGGGACGTCGCGGGCAAGGGCTCGGGCGAGGGCTCGGCCCGCAGCACGCACAAGCTGTCCGGCACGGTCACGGCGCGGACCGGGACGGCCCTGCGCTACTGAGCGGACGGTGCGCCCGCCCGCCGCGACGGCGGGCGGGCGCCGGCCGGAGGGAGACCGGAGGAGGTGGACGATGCGACTGCGTACGAGCCGTCCTGACCGGCCCGGCTACGCCCGGGTGCGGCACGGCCGCGGCTTCCGGTACCTGGACCTGGAGGGCAATGCCCTCCAGGACGCGGCGGAGATCGCGCGGCTGCGGTCGCTGGCGATCCCGCCGGCCTGGACCGACGTGTGGATCTGCCCCTGGCCCGGCGGTCACATCCAGGCGATGGGCACCGACGCGGCCGGGCGGCGCCAGTACCTCTACCACGGCCGGTTCCGGGCGCAGCAGGAGGAGAGCAAGCACGAGCACGTCCTGGACGTCGCGACGAAGCTGCCCCGGCTGCGGCAGGGCATCACCGCGGACCTCGACGGGCGCGGACTGACCCGGGAGCGGGTGCTGGCCTGCACGGCGCGCCTGCTCGACCTCGGCTTCTTCCGGGTCGGCGGCGCGGCCTACCGCCGGGACCACCAGTCGTACGGTCTGACCACCCTGCTGCGCGAGCACGCCACGTGCCGCCGGGGCGAGGTCTGCTTCAGCTACCCGGGGAAGTCCGGGCAGAGCCAGACCCGGGCGCTGTGGACCCGGCGGCCTACGACGTGGTCAGGGCGCTGCTGCGGCGGGCCGACGCCGAGGGCCAGCTGTTCGTGTACCGGCAGGGCCGCTTCTGGCACGACGTGCGGGCCGGCGACGTCAACGACTACCTGCACGACCGGGCCGGTGCCGACATCACCGCCAAGGACTTCCGGACCTGGCACGCTACGGTCCTGGCGGCCGTGGCCCTGGCCGTGTCCGTCGACGTCGCCGGGGCCTCGCGCACCCAGCGGGCCCGGGCCGAGACCCGGGCGGTGCGCGAGGTCAGCGGGTACCTCGGGAACACGCCGGCGGTGTGCAGGGCCTCGTACATCAACCCCCGCCTCTTCGAGCTCTTCGAGGACGGGATCACGATCAGGCCCGCCCTGGACCGGCTCGGCATCGGCGTCGACCAGGGCCATCCGGCGACCCACGGCGAGGTGGAGGCGGCCGTGCTGCAGCTGCTGAGCTGAGCGGGTCGCCCCGGCGGGGCCGGCGGGACCTCGCCGTACGGCCCAGTGGCGTCCACGTTCCGGCGAATCGCGCGCGGCTCGCGGGCGGTCCGCCGGCCCGTCGGGTACAGGAGTGCCGGGCGGCGCAGGGTCGCCCGCCGAGGCCCCAGGCGAGGGAGCGACATGGACGCGATCGTGCTGCTCAGGGAAGACCACAAGACGGTCGAGAAGCTGTTCAAGCAGTTCGAGAAGACCGACGAGGACGAGCACGCCGAGAAGCGGAGGATCGCCGACCAGGTGATCGAGGAACTCACCGCGCACACCTGGATCGAGGAGAAGATCTTCTACCCGGCGGCCCGCGAGGCCGCTCCCGACACGAAGGACCACGTCCTGGAGAGCATCGAGGAGCACCACGTCGTGCTGTGGATGCTGTCCGAGCTCAAGGACCTCGACCCCCGTGACGAGCGGTTCGACGCGAAGATGTCGGTCCTCATGGAGAACGTCCGCCACCACGTCGAGGAAGAGGAGAAGGAGTGGTTCCCCGACGTGCGCAAGGCCATGGGCCGCAACCGCCTCACCGAACTCGGCGAGCGGATGGACGCGGTCAGGAAGGGCGCGCCGGGCGATCCCCTGGCCGTCCCCAGCGCCGGCGCGTAGGCGCGGGATTCCCGCCCGCGGGCACGTGAGAAGCGGGCCGACGCGGGTACGCGCGCCGGCGCACCGAGCACCAGCGAACGACGGAGTTGCCGATGGCACCGCACGAAGAAGCCCGCCCGTCCGATCCGGTGACCGCCCACCCCCGGCCGCCGTTCCCCGACCAGCAGCAGGACCACCCCGGGTCGACCGAGGAGATGGATCCCCGTCCCGACCACGGGGAGGACTCCTACCGCGGCCACGACGTCCTGCTGGACCGGGCGGCGCTCGTGACCGGCGGGGATTCCGGCATCGGCAGGGCCGTGTGCCTGGCCTTCGCCCGGGAGGGGGCCGACGTCGTCTTCACGCACCTGCCCGAGGAGGCGGACGAGGCGGCGGAAACGGCGCGCCTGGTGCGGGAGGCGGGCCGCAAGGCGGTTCCGGTCGCCTGCGACATCCGTGACGAGGAGCAGTGCGAGGCGCTCGTCGAGCGGACCGTGGCCGAGCTGGGACGCGTGGACGTCCTCGTCAACAACGCGGCCTACCAGATGGCGCAGCCCGACGGGATCGAGGCCATCAGCACGGAGCAGTTCGACCGGGTGATGAAGACGAACCTGTACGGAATGTTCTGGCTCTCCCGCAAGGCCCTGGCCCACATGCCCCGCGGCGGCTGCATCATCAACACCACGTCCGTGCAGGGCTACCAGCCCAGCCCCCACCTCCTCGACTACGCGATGACGAAGTCGGCGATCGTCTCCTTCACGCACGGCCTGGCGCAGATGCTGGCCGAGCGCGGCATCCGCGTCAACGCCGTCGCCCCGGGGCCGGTGTGGACCCCGCTGATCCCGGCGACGATGCCGGATCCGACGGAGTTCGGGAAGCAGTCGCCGCTCGGGCGGCCCGCCCAGCCGGCCGAGATGGCGCCCGCGTACGTCTTCCTGGCCTCGCCCCAGGCCGGTTACATCACCGGGGAGATCGTCAACGCCACCGGCGGCACCCCCCTGCCGTGACCTCCCCGGGGGCCGGGCGCGGGGGTGCTCCGCGCGCCCGGCCCGTGGCCGGCGGCGCCGGTCAGCTCACGTGCCCGGCGATGGTGCGCGCGCAGTCGAGGGATTCGGCGCGGGTGGTGTCGACCTCCACGTCGTACTCCACTCCCTTGTGCACCGTCTCGGCCTGCAGGGCCGCCATTCCGGGGACGCGGTCGCCCCGCGCGATCTCGCGGGCCGCGGCCGTCTCGGGGGCGCAGCGCACCCCTACCCACAGCACGTCCAGCCCGTCGAGGTGTCCGCGCAGGCGCTCCTGGTCGGTCCGGCCGCCGAGGAAGACGTCGTCGATGACGATCCGGGCCCCGGCCCGGGCCATGGCGGCGACGCCCTTCGTCCAGGCGGTCTCCATCGCCCGCCAGTCGTCGCCGAGGATCACCTCGCCGCCCTCCCCGAACGACACGCCCGCGCCCGAGTCGAGGAGGGAGGGCGGAAGCCGGTCGATCAGGTCGTCGACGCCCAGGTTGATCCACGGCTGCGGGAGGATCGCCTTGAGGCAGCGCACGATGCCGGACTTGCCGGAGCTGGAACCGCCGTTCAGCACGATGACGTTGGTGCCCATGTACCCGAACTCGCCTCTCGCTTCCGCACGTTGCGGGCCGACTCCAGTCCACCCCGACGGAGTCTAACCGGCCCCCGTCAGGAGACGGCGTGCGTCGCACGGGGTGCCGTGGCCGGACCCGCGGCACCCGGCGGGCGGGGTCAGCCGAGGTGGGCTTTCACCTGCCCGTAGACCGCGGCGTCGTCGGTGATGGCGGTGTGCTGGAGGCAGGAGGTCCGCGTGTTCACCGCGCCGTCCAGGGCCACGGTGCTGTCGGGGTTGATGATCCCGTCGCAGGGGGACCACCACGTGGCGTACCGGGTCGACCCGGGAGTCTCGTCGCCGGTGTTGAGCTCGTTCAGGAACGCGGAGCCCGGACGCATCTCGACGCAGGCGGCGCCTCCGCACCAGTGGGCGGTGTCCGTGCCGTGGTTGGGGCCCGCGAGGGAGACCCACGCGTCGACCTTCGCGTCGCCGCCGAGGTTCTTGAGGTAGTACCGGGAGGACAGGCTGCCCATGGAGTGGGTGACGAGGTCGACCTTGGCGGCGCCGGTCGCGGCCAGGACGCGGTCGATGGTGGCGGCGAGCTCCGAGGCGGTCGTGGCGTTGGACTGGTAGGCGGGGTACGTCCACTGGAACAGGCGCTCGGAGGGATGGCCGTCCGACCGGAACCGGCCGGCCATGACGTTCCACGCCGATCCGTCGCTGTTCCAGCCGTGCACGAAGACGACCGGGTCAGGCAGGGCCGCGACCGGGGCGGCGGGGGCGGCCGCGGCCGGCGCGGCACAGGCGGCCAGGGCGAGCACGACGGCGGGCAGGGAGCGGAGGGTCTTCGAGTTCATGGGCCGTTTGTAGCGGCCCGGGCCCGCCTCTTCGCGCGCGGAGCCGGGCCGCTCACCCGTCCGGCCGCCGCCCTTCACTCCAGGAACGTTTCGGCCCGCTCGTGCCGGCTCCGCGCGAGCGGTAGACCACGTAGGGCCGGGCCAGGTAGCCGACGGGCGCGGTGAAGGCGTGCACGAGGCGGCTGAAGGGCCACAGGGCGAACAGGGTCATGGCCAGCAGCGCGTGCACCTGGTAGACGAGGGGCGCCCCGGCCATCGCGGGGACGTCGGGGTCGAGGGCGAGCAGCGAGCGGAACCAGACCGAGACGCCCAGGCGGTAGTCGTAGGGGTGCGGGACGAGGGTGGTGGCGGTGGCGGACAGGCCGGCGACGACGACGGCGGTCAGTACGGGCAGCACGGCGCGGTCGCTGCGGCTGGTGGCGGCCCGCACGGCGGGCACCGTGAGGCGCCGGTACAGCAGCAGCGCCAGTCCGGTCAGGGTGGCGAGCCCGGCGGCTCCCCCGACGAACAGCGCGTTGGCGTGGTACAGCGGTTCCTCGATGTGCACGCGTTCGGTGAGCGATTCGGGGACGATCAGCCCCACGACGTGTCCGGCGGCCACGAACAGCAGTCCGTAGTGGAAGAGCGGGCCGCCGACGCTGAGCAGCCGGTGCTCGTGCAGCTGGCTGGAGCGGGTGGTGAAGCCGAAGCGGTCGTAGTGGTAGCGCCAGGCGGTGCCGGCGACGAGTACGACGGCGACGATGTAGGGCAGGACGCCCCACAGGGCGATGTTCAGGTGGTTCACCGTCGGTTCTCCTCGGCTGCGGCTGCCTGCGGGCGCAGGGCGGGGAAGGGCAGCAGGCCCACGGTCTCGGTGGGCGGGCCGCTGCGCACCAGGTGCAGGGCTGCCGCGCGGTCGGCCGGGGAGGGGCCCGGCAGGGTCAGGCAGACGGCTTCGAGGACGTCGGCGTACGGGCTCCGGTGGTCGGTCAGGGCCATGCGCAGCAGTTCCAGCGCGGCCCGGTGCTGCTGGAGCGCGGCTCGGCCGGGTCCGGGACTGCGGGCGGCGAACTCGAGGGCCAGCGGCAGGTGGTCGGGCAGCTCGTCGGCGGGTGCCTGCCAGCCGTGCTCGCGGTAGAGCCGCCGCCAGCGTACGAGGGCCTCGCCGCGGCGGCGGGTGTCGCCGTCGGTGTAGTACGTGAGGTGCAGGGTGCGGCGGCGGCTGCGGTCGAAGGTGGCGACGTAGCGTGCGGACAGCTCCAGCTGCGGTACGCCGGCGACGGCCGCGCAGAAGCGGAGCAGGAGCGCGCTCTCCTGTCCGGGCAGTGCCCCGAGGGCGTCGCGGACGAGGTCCAGGCGCTGGTGGACGTCCTCGTCGGGGTGGGACAGCAGCAGGGAGGCGGCCTGGTGGAGGGCGGCGGTGCGGCTCATGATCCCTCCGTGCGGGGGAAGAGCCCCGAGGGGGTGCCCTGGCCGTTCCAGTTGAGGAGGTTGACGCGGCCGTGGAGCGGGCCGGCGGGTTCACCGGACGCGTTTCCGGAGGTCGCGAGCGGGGCGTGGAAGGTGTCGGCCGTGTACATGCCGGGGCCGCCGTCGCCGTCGAGGCTGCAGCCGGCTCCGGGGTCGGCGTGGTCGGAGCGTCCCGCGGTGTAGCCGGTGGGGATGACGTAGCGGTCCTCGTACTTGGCGATGGCCAGCAGCCGGTACATCGCCTCGACGGCGTCGCCGTCCATGCCGACGGAGCGGGCGATGGCGGGATCCTGTTCCTCGCCCAGGTTGACGCGGCGCATGTGCGCGCGCATCGCCGCGAGCCGGCACAGTGCCGCTTCGACGGGGCCGGGATCGCCCGCCGTGAACAGTTCGGCGAGGTAGCCGACCGGGATCCGCATCGAGTCGATCGCCGCGAAGAGCTTCGCCGGGTCCTCGCCGTCGTGTCCGGTGGCGGTCAGGGACTCCACGATGGGCGACAGCGGGGGGATGTACCAGACCATCGGCATGGTGCGGTACTCCGGGTGCAGCGGCAGCGCCACCTTGTACTCGCTGATCAGCGCGCGTACGGGTGAGCGCTGGGCGGCGGTGATCCAGTCGTGCGGGATCCCGGCCCGGGCCGCCGCCTCCTGCACGGCGGGGTCGTCGGGGTCGAGGAAGCAGCCGAGCTGGGCCTCGTAGAGGTCCTTCTCGTCCGGGGTCGCGGCGGCCGCGCCGACCGCGTCGGCGTCGTAGAGGATCACGCCGAGGTAGCGCAGCCGCCCGACGCAGGTCTCGGAGCAGACGGTGGGCTGGCCGGCCTCGATGCGCGGGTAGCACATGGTGCACTTCTCGGCCTTGCCGGTGCGGTGGTTGAAGTACACCTTCTTGTACGGGCACCCGGTCACGCACATCCGCCAGCCGCGGCAGCGGTCCTGGTCGACGAGGACGATGCCGTCCTCGATCCGCTTGTACAGCGCGCCGGAGGGGCAGACGGCCACGCACGACGGGTTCAGGCAGTGCTCGCAGATCCTCGGCAGGTGGAACATGAACGCCTGCTCGTACTCGAGGCGGACCTGCTCGTTCATCTTCTTCAGCACGGGGTCGCCGGCCAGGTGCTCGGGGCCGCCGCCGAGGTCGTCGTCCCAGTTGGGGCCCCAGGTCACCTGGGTGGGACGCCCGTCGATGAGGGAGCGGGGGGCGGCGGTGGGCACGTCGTCGCCGAGCGGCGCGCTGATCAGGTTCTCGTAGTCGTACGTCCACGGCTCGTAGTAGTCGGCGAGGGAGGGCAGGCGTGGGTTGGCGAAGAGGGTGGCGAGGCGGCGGGCCCGGCCGCCGCTGCGGGGCACGAGGCGGCCCCGCTTGAGCCGCCAGCCGCCCTGCCACTTGTCCTGGTCCTCGTAGGAGCGCGGGTAGCCCTGGCCGGGGCGGGTCTCGACGTTGTTGAACCAGGCGTACTCGCTGCCGGAGCGGTTGGTCCAGGTCTGCTTGCAGGTGACCGAACAGGTGTGGCAGCCGATGCACTTGTCCAGGTTCATCACCATCGCGATCTGTGCCATGACGCGTCCGACGGTCGCTTCGCTCCGGGGCATCAGTACGTGACCTCCTGGGATCGGCGGCGGATGACGGTCACCGCGTCGCGCTGGTTGCCGGTGGGGCCGTAGTAGTTGGGGGCGAAGGAGAGCTGGGCGTGGCCGCCGATCAGGTGGGTCGGCTTGATCAGCAGGCGGGTGAGGGCGTTGTGGACGCCGCCGCGGCGGCCCGTGGTCTCCGAGAGGGGGACGTTCACCATGCGTTCCTGCACGTGGTACATGAACACCGTGCCGGCCGGCATGCGGTGGGAGACGACGGCGCGGGCGACGACCACGCCGTTGGCGTTGACCGCCTCGATCCAGTCGTTGTCGGCGGCGCCGATGGCGGCGGCGTCCTCGGTGCCGAGCCAGATGACCGGGCCGCCGCGTGCCAGGGTCTGCATCAGGAGGTTCTCCTGGTACTCGGAGTGGATGGACCACTTCGAGTGCGGGGTGAGGTAGCGGACCGTCACCGACCGCCGGCCGTCGTCCTCCTCGCGGCGGGGCCGCTCGCCGAGGGCGGCGAGGTCCAGGGGCGGTTTGTAGACGGGGAGTTGTTCGCCGTACTCGGCGATCCACTCGTGGTCGAGGTAGAAGTGCTGGCGGCCGGTGAGGGTGTGCCACGGCTTGCGGTGCTCGGTGTTGATGGTGAAGGGCGCGTAGCGGCGCTCGGGGCCCTCCTTGCCGGACCATTCGAAGCTGGCGCCGACCTGCACCGGGCGGGCCTGGGTGTCGGAGAAGACGATGCGCCGCTCGGCCACCGTGGCGGCGAGTTCCTCCAGGCCGGCGGCCGGTCCGCAGCGCAGGGCGAGCCGGCGGAAGCCCTCCGCGGCGACCCGGCCGTTGGTGGTGCCCGACAGGGCCAGGATCGCCTCGCACAGCTTGACGTCGGTGTCGAGCAGCGGGCGGCCGCGGGCGGCTCCCTTGCGGGCCGTGCCGCAGCGTCCGGCGAGCCAGTGTGATTCGTCGTTGGTGTGCACGGTGAGGCCGCGCACCCGCATGCCGTGTTCGTCGGCCATGGGTCCGAAGGCCGCGAGCCGGTCGGCGAGGGCGGTGTAGTCCCGTTTGACGAGCGTGTACTCGGGGCGGGTGGGGCCCTCGGGGGGTGCTTCGCCGGGGGTGTCGTGCTGGAGGGGCGTGGCGACGAGGTCCCAGGCCTGCTCCAGGCGGCCGGCCGCGAGTTCGGAGACCTTCGCGGCGAGGTTGTGGAAGATCTCGAAGTCGGTGCGGGCCTGCCAGGGCGGGTCGATCGCCGGGGAGAAGGCGTGGACGTAGGGGTGCATGTCCGTACTGGACAGGTCGTGCTTCTCGTACCAGGTCGCCGCCGGCAGGACGAGGTCGGCGAACAGGGTGGTGGAGGTCATGCGGAAGTCGAGCGCGAGCAGCAGGTCGAGCTTGCCGCGGGGGGCCTCCGCGCGCCAGGCCACCTCGCGCGGGCGGTGCTCCTCGGGGGCTTCGGGCGCGTCGGCGTTGTCGTCGGCGCCCAGCAGGTGCCGCAGGAAGTACTCGTTGCCCTTGGCGGAGGAGCCGATGAGGTTGGCCCGCCAGACGGTCAGGACGCGCGGCCAGTTCGCGGGGTCGTCGGGGTCCTCGCAGGCGAAGCCGGGCCGGCCGGCGGCGCGCTCCCGCTCCAGCCACTGCTCCACCCACTGCGCCGGTTCTGCGCCGGATTCCCGTACGCGCCGGCCGAGGTCCAGCGGATTGGCGCAGAAGGTCGGGAAGGACGGCATCCAGCCCTGGCGTGCCGAGCGGGCCACCAGGTCGGCGGTGTGGGCGCCGGCGAAGGTGCCGCGCCCGGTGGGTGCGGTGAGGGTGTCGGCGGCGGAGCCCTCGTAGCGCCACTGGTCGGTGTGCAGGTACCAGTAGGGGGTGCCGGCCATCTGCCGGGAGGGGCGCACCCAGTCGGAGGCGGTGGCGAGCTGCTGCCAGCCGGCGTACGGGCGGACCTTCTCCTGGCCGACGTAGTGGGCCCAGCCGCCGCCGTTGACCCCCTGGCAGCCGGTGAGCAGCAGGAGGGAGAGGAACGAGCGGTAGATGGTGTCCGAGTGGAACCAGTGGTTGGTGCCGGCACCCATGACGATCATGCAGCGGCCGCGGGTCTGTTCGGCGGTCCGGGCGAATTCGCGGGCCGCCCGCAGCACGGCGCTCGCGGACACCGAGGTGACGGCCTCCTGCCAGGCCGGGGTGCAGGGGAGCGAGGCGTCCTCGTACGAGGCCGGCCACTGCCCCGCGAGGCCGGGCCGGGCCACCCCGTACTGGGCGAGCATCAGGTCGAACACCGTCGTCACCAGGCGGTCGCCGAGGCGCTGGACGGGCACGCCCCGCAGGAGGGTGGCTCCGGCCTCGTCGAACCGGGGCAGCAGCACCTGCGCGCTGGGCCCGTCGCCGCCCGCGTACAGGCTCAGGCGCGGCTCGACGTCGCCGAGGTCCAGGTTCCAGCGGCCCTCGCCGAACTTCGACCAGCGGTCGCCGAGGGTTCCGTTCGGCACCACCGGCGCGCCGGTGACGTCGTCCAGCAGGACGGGCATCCAGCGGCGGGTCGCCTCGTCCTGCACGTCCCGGGTCAGGCGCAGGTCGGCGGCGGTCACGAAGCGGCCCGGTACGTACCGTCCCGGCTCGCGCTCCTCCAGCTCGACGAGGAACGGCAGGTCGGTGAAGCGCCGTACGTAGTCGGCGAAGTACGGGACCTGACGGTCGACGAAGCACTCCTTGAGGATGACGTGGCCCATGGCCATGGCCATGGCTCCGTCGGTCCCCGGATGGGGGTGGAGCCACTCGTCGGCGAACTTGGTGGCGTCCGCGTAGTCCGGGGAGACGACGACGACCTTCTGGCCGCGGTATCTGGCCTCGGTCATCCAGTGGGCGTCGGGCGTGCGGGTGACGGGGACGTTGGAGCCCCACAGCATCAGGTAGGCGGCGTCCCACCAGTCGCCGGACTCGGGGACGTCCGTCTGGTCGCCGAAGACCTGCGGGGAAGCGATGGGCAGGTCCGCGTACCAGTCGTAGAAGGTGAGCATCGGCGCGCCGATGAGGGCGTGGAAGCGGGCTCCGACGGCGTGGGAGGCCATGGACATCGCCGGGATCGGCGAGAAGCCGGCGATCCGGTCGGGGCCGTGTTCCCGGAGGGTGTGTACGTGGGCGGCGGCCGCGATCTCCAGGGCCTCCTGCCAGCCGACGCGGACGAGGCCGCCCTTGCCGCGGGCCCGGTGGTAGCGGCGCCGCTTGTCCGGGTCGGTGGTGATCTCCGCCCAGGCGGCGACCGGGTCCCCGCCCAGGCGCTGCTTGGCCTCGCGGTACATCTCCACGAGGACCCCGCGGGCGTGCGGGTAGCGGATGCGGGTGGGCGAGTAGGTGTACCAGGAGAAGGAGGCCCCGCGCGGACAGCCGCGGGGCTCGTACTCCGGCCGGTCGGGGCCGGTCGAGGGGTAGTCGGTGGCCTGGGTCTCCCAGGTGATCAGGCCGTCCTTGACGTACACCTGCCAGGAGCAGGAGCCGGTGCAGTTGACCCCGTGGGTGGAGCGCACCACCTTGTCGTGTGCCCAGCGTTCGCGGTACGGGGCGTCGTTGACGCCCTGATCGGTGCGGAACACGGCCCGGCCGTCCGCCGTCCGGGGCGCCTTGCCGAGCAGCCGCCCGGCTTGCAGCAGCCGGTCCGTGATCGCGTCGGCCGCGTGTTCTGCGGTGTCCCTGGCCCTGCCGCGCTTCACCTGGTGGCCCCTTCCGGGAGACAGCGGAGCCGGCCCAGTGGGCGAACCGGCCGACCCGTGGATGGGTCGCGCCCAGGCTGCCGCGCGGGACCCGCACCGCCGGTGATCACGCTCCGGGGTTGAATGTATCCACAACGTATCTTGGCCGGCTCTTGATACGCCGCCCCGTCGCCGCACCGCTCCCGGCGGCGGCCGCGACCACCGCCGCGATGCCGGCTACCCGGGGTTCCTGATGACCTCGAACATGCCGGCCGGCGCCTCGTGGCCGTGGCCGTCGGCGACGCGCTTCTCCAGGAACTCCTTGATCGGGACCATCAGGTCGGGGCGGATGCCCTGCGCCTTGCTGGCCTCCACCATCTTCGCCAGGCCGGCCGCGTTCAGCGCGGCGGTGGATACGGTGGTGCCGTACTCCCCCGTGTCGACCGCCTGGGCGGCCCCCTTGACGCTGGGCAGCACGACGTGGGTGATCCAGGCCTCCGCGTACGGGGCGAGCGCCGCCGCCGGGATCTTCTCGGTGCCGACCAGGGCGTAAGCGTGCAGCGCACTGGTGAGGCCCGCCCAGAGGATGCCCAGCAGGGCCAGGTCGTAGAGGGCGGCGGTGCCGGCGTCCTCGCCGAGGAAGACGCTGTTGCCGCCGAGGACCTTCAGGGTCTCCTCGTACGCCTCGAACGTGGCCCGGGAACCGCCGTAGAAGAGGAGCGTCTGCGGCTGTCCGACCGCCGGGGGGACGGTCATGACGTACCCGTCGAGGTATTCCACGCCGATCCCGGCGGCCCACCGGGCGGCCGCGCGCGCGTCCTCGGGAAGGCCGGAGGTGAGGTTCACCAGCACCTTGCCGGCGAGCGACTCCCTGACCGGCTCAAGGATTGCGTAGAGGGCGTCGTAGTCGACGACGCAGACGACCAGGACGCCACTCGCGGCCACGGCCTCGGCGATGCCGTCGGCGAGTACGGCGCCCTGCGCGACGAGCGCGTCCGCCTTGCCCTCGGAACGGTTCCACACGGTCGTGCGATGACCGGCCTTCAGGTACGCGCCGGCCAGCGCGGCACCCATCATGCCCAGGCCTAAAACTGAAACGGGTACAGGATTTTCCTCAGCCACCGGAATCACGTTCCTTCTTGCAATTCACAGGAATCAGTACGCCTTCACAAGCTAAACCGGCGGCCGTGACCTGCTCAAGTACTTACCGCAAAGTACGTACCGGCTCGGCGAGGCCTCGAAATCGAAGGAAAACCACCCCTTGATTCCGGCGTCCACAGCCCCTTGTTTCCCGGAAATTCACCGTCGGATGAGTGCGTTATGTTGGGGTTACCCGTCCGGAGGGGGCCATGTCCGGGCCTGGGAGCGCAAACTGTCAGCCAGTCAGCGGGAGTGGGGGAGCATGAGCGTCAGGGTGAGACCGACTCACTGCGGACTGGACGCCGCGGTGGAGGTCATCAGCGGCAAGTGGAAAGTCGTGATCCTGTGGGCGTTGGCCGGCCAGAGCCGGCGTTTCGGCGAACTGAAGCGCCTCATCCCGGGCGTCAGCGAGAAGGTGCTGTTCCAGCACCTGCGGGAACTGGAGGCGGACGGTGTCGTGCACCGCGAGTCCCACGACGCCCCGGTGGTCCGCGTGGAGTACTCGCTGACCCTGCGCGGCTCGGCGCTGAACGACGCGCTCAAGCCGCTCGGCGCCTGGGGGCGGGAGTACCTGCCCGAGCGGGCCGAGCCGGTGTCCGAGGACGCCTGACCACATCGGCCGGCCGCACGTCGGACTCCGCGGGCCTTCGCGCCCTGCACCCCCGCCGCAACCGGGCGGGGGGAGCAGGGTCTGGCGGGTGCTCAGGAGCAGAGGGCGCCGCCCAGCGTGAAGCGCGCCGGGGAGGCGTTGGTGCCCGAATACCTCGCCTGGAAGCCGAAGCTCACACTGCCGCCGGGCTCCAGCGCGCCGTTCCACCCGACGTCCCGGGCGGTGACCGCGCTGCCGGACTGGCTCACCGTGGCGTTCCAGGCGTTGCCGATCCGCTGATCGCCCGCGAAGCTCCAGCCGAGGGTCCAGCCGGAGATCGGCGAGCTGCCGGTGTTCTTCAGGGTGACCGTCGCCGTGAAGCCGTCGGCCCAGGCGTTGTCGATCCGGTACGCCACCGCGCAGGGGGCCGCCGGCGCGTCGTCGTCCGCCTCCGTCGCCGTGAACGTCGCCTGCTGCACTCCGGGGCCACCGGCGGTGAAGGTGGCGCTGCCCGACACCGTGTCGGCGTCGTGCGCGGCGAAGACCGGGACCTGCTGGGCGCTCGCCCAGTTCGCCGCAGTGAACACCAGCGTCGCCGCCGCCGACAGGTCCTGGTCGCCGGAGCTCCGGGCCACGGTCACCGTCACGTTCTGCGCCGGCGCGGCCGTCAGCCGTACGCCCACCGGTGCCGAACCGCCCTCCGGGACCGTCACGGCCGCCGGTGCCACCTGGACCGCGGGGACCGCAGGGGCGCCGCGCCGCTCGGCCGCGAAGGCCGCCAGCCAGGCCAGCGAGGCGTTCCAGTTGACCGCCACCTCGTTGGTGGAGTATGAGCCGATGTCGTCCACGTAGCACGCCGCAGGAGCGCAGCCGGCGAGCTTCTCCCTGGCCACCGGGTCCTCCAGTCCCGCGTTCGGCCCGCCCGCCATGGAACCGGCCGGCGGGTGCGGCAGGGAGGCGTCGTTCTGGTGCGCCCAGAAGCGGTGGTGCTGGTTCTCGGAGTGGCGTTCGCCGTAGCCGGTGACGTAGGAGAGGTCGAGCGCGTTGCGGCCGAGCAGGTAGTCCAGGGACTCCAGCACTCCGGCCCGGTAGCGTTGCTGCCCGGTGAGCTCGTACGCGACCGCCAGCACCATCGCATTGTTGGAGACCGAGCCGTTGGAGCCCCACACGTACCCGGTGGCGGGGAGCGGCACCGGGTAGCCCTGTCCGGCCATGGCGGACAGGTGGCCGTCGGCGGCCGTGGTCAGCAGGCCGCGCAGCCGGGCCACGTCGGCGGCGGGCAGGACCGCGCCGGGGACGGTGGCGAGGGTGATGCGGCCGAGAGTGGCGGTACCACCCCACCAGAACGCGTCGACGGGCCTGCTGTGGTGCGGCGAGGAGGTGACGGCGTCCCGGTACTGAGACTCCCCCGTGGTCGCCAGGAGTTCCGCCGCCGCCCAGTAGAACTCGTCGGAGACGTCGGCGTCCTCGTAGGCACCGCCGCCGGTGTTGTCGCCCGCCGGGGCGAGCACGTCCGGGTGAGCCCGGGCAGCCGTCCAGGCGCGGCGGCCGGCGTCCAGGCAGCGCGCGGCGAACGCGGCGTCGTACGGCGCGTACACCCGGGCGCACTGTGCGGCCGAGGCCGCCAGGTTGAGCGTGGCGGCGGTCGAGGGCTTGTGCACCTCGCGCTGTTCGGAGTCGAGTTCGGGGCGGGTCGGCAGGGCGGTCCACCGGGCGTCGTGCACCTTGTGGAAGGCCATCCCGGCCATCGGCTTCCCGGCCGGGACCTGCATCCGCATCAGGAACTCCAGCTCCCAGCGGGCCTCGTCCAGCACGTCCGGCATCCCGTTGCCACGCTCCGGCACCCGCAGCGTCGCGTCGCCGAGCGCCGCGTCGCCCCCGGAACGGCGGGCCCGTTCGAAGGAGTTGACCATCTCCCAGACGGATATGCCACCGTTGACCACGTACTTGCCGTGGTCCCCGGCGTCGTACCAGCCGCCGCGCACGTCCAGGGAGTAGTCGCACGCCCCGGCCTGGCAGGGGGTGCTGCTGTCGCCCTTGTTCGGGGCGACGCCCAGGTGCCCGGCGGGGCGGGCGTAGGCGCTGCCGCCCGCCAGGGCCGCGTCGATCGCGATGCCGCTGCGCTGCTGGTGGAAGAACGACATGCTGTCGGCGCGCAGTCCGTCGTACAGCGATGCTGAGACGTCGAAGGGGTGGCTGGTCCGGCCGTCGACGGTCAGGGTGTAACCGGTGCCGGTGCCGGTGTACGCGCCGAAGTCCACCAGGTGCGTGGACTGGCCGGACGCCTGGTCCGCGCCGCGCACGGTGGTGGTGCCCGAGGCGGCCACCGCGCCGGTGGAGTCGCGCAGTTGCCAGCCGAGCGGGGTGGTCGCGGGGCTGACCACGGTGGCCCGTTTGGGGCCGTCGGGCAGGTAGCCGAGCTGGTTGACCCGGACGGTTGTGTCGGCAGCCGCGGTGGGAGCGGCCGCGGCCGGGACGGCCAGGGCGGTCAGGGACGGGCCGCCGACAGCCAGGGCCAAGCCGGCTAACACAGCGGCCGCGCGGCGGGGCACACCGCGCGCGAAGGTGACAGGAGGCACGGGCAGGGCCTTCCTAGCGGGGAATGGGAGCGCTCCCATGAAGCCAGCCGCCGGAAGGCCCCGTCAAGTGCCGTGCCCGGCCCGGGCGCGACGCCTCTGCGCGTCAGGAGGTCGTGCGGGCACCCGGAAGCCGGCCGGCGGTGTTGCCGTAGTAGGCGTCCGGTCCGTGCTTGCGGGTGAAGTGCCGCTCCAGCAGATGCCCCGGCGGCGGGGAGGTGTCCCCGAGGCGGGCTCCCAGCGCCAGGGTGTGCAGCGCCATCTCCGCCACGGCCTCGCAGACGACGGCGTTCTCGAGCGCCGCCGTTGCGGTGGCGCCCCAGGTGAAGGGGCCGTGGCGCGAGACGAGCGCTCCGGGGACTTCGTCGGCCCGGCGGGGGTCGCCGTCGAGCCGGGCGACGATCACCTGTCCGGTGTTGTACTCGTAGTCCCGCGCACACTGCTCCGCGGTGAGGTCCGCCGTCACCGGGACGGGCCCGTTGAAGGTGTCGGCGTGCGTCGTGCCGAGCACGGGGATCGGGCGGCGCGCCTGGGCGAAGGCGACGGCGTGCGCCGAGTGCGTGTGGGTGACGCCCCCGAGCGAGGGGAACGCCCGGTACAGGCAGCGATGGGTCTCGGTGTCGGTGGACGGCCTGAGGTGCCCGTCGACGACCCGCCCGTCCTCCAGCGCCACCACCACGAGGTCCTCCTCGGTGAGGTCGGCGTAGGAGACCCCGGACGGCTTGATGACGAAGACACCGGCGTCCCGGTCCACTCCGCTGACGTTCCCCCAGGTGAGGGTGGCCAGCCCGGCTTCCGGGATGCGCAGGTTGGCCGCGAGGACCTCGCGGCGGAGGTTCTTGAGGCTGGTCTGGCTCACTACGCTCTCACCGTCTTTCCGGTATGCGCGGCGGCCGCCCGGGACCGGCGTCCCACAGGCTCCGCGCTCGCGCATCAGGGGGCTGGGCTGATCGGGGGCAGCGTCGGAGCCATGACCGGGCTCCGAGGCTGCCCCCGTCGAATTGTGAGCGCTAACAAGCAGTAAGCTCAAGACCTTGGAGCACATTCCCGCCCGCAGCATGCGACGGACACTGCATAATGTGAACGCCCACATCGGCATGGCCGCTCGACGAGGAAAGGACGAGAGGTGACCCGGCTCCCAGACGTCTCGCGAGCGCCCACGATGACGGACGTCGCACGCGTGGCAGGCGTGTCCCATCAGACCGTTTCGAGGGTGCTCAGCGACCACCCCAACGTCAGCGCCAAGACCCGGGCCGCGGTGACACAGGTCATCGAGCAGCTGGGGTACCGCCGCAACTCGGCGGCCCGGGCCCTGGCCACCCGCCGGACCCACACCCTGGGCGTCATCGCGGTGAACACCACGCTCCACGGGCCCGCCAGCACCGTGGCGGGGGTGCAGGAGGCGGCTCGCGACCGCGGCTACCTGACCTCCGCCGTCACGCTCCGGACAGCCACGCAGACGGCCCTGGCCGAAGCCATGCAGCACCTCGCCGGCTGGGGCGTGGAGGGGATCGTCGCCGTCACCCCCCAGCGCGCCGCGGTGCGGGCGCTGGCGGCACTGGAAGCGCCGTGCCCGGTGGTCACCGTGGAAGGCGGCCACACCCTGGACCTGCCGGGGGTGTCGCTGGACCAGAACCTCGGCGCCCGCATGATCACGGACCATCTCCTCGCCTCGGGCCACTCCACCGTGTGGCACGTCGCCGGCCCTCCCGACTGGCTGGAGAGCGAGGCCCGCACGCAGGGGTGGGAGGGGGCCCTGCGCGAGGCCGGCGCCGAGGTGCCGCCCCTGCTGCGCGGTGACTGGAGCCCTCTTTCGGGATACCAGGCCGGCCAGCAGCTCGCGGGCCGGGTACGGGCGTCCCGCGGGCGGGGAGCGGGCCTCACCGCGGTGTTCGTCGCCAACGACCAGATGGCCCTCGGTGTCCTGCGGGCCTTGCGGGAAGCGGGCCTGCGCACCCCGGAGGACGTGGCGGTCGCCGGCTTCGACGACATCCCCGAGGCGGAGTTCTTCCCGCCGCCGCTGACGACGATCCGTCAGGACTTCGCGTCCCTCGGCCGGGACAGCATCGGCCTGCTCCTGGACCACATCGAGGGCCGGGCGAAGGAGTCGGCGCACCTGGTGGTGGCCCCCGAGCTCATCGTGCGCGCCAGCACGGCCCGCAGGATCGCTCCCCCCGGCGCATGACCCGCCCTGCCCGGTGCCCGGTCCTCCCCCCGGAGGGCCGGGCACCGGGGCACGCCCCCGGGCGAAGGCGCCGCGGGAGCCGGAGCGGCCGGGGTCAGCCGGTGGCGGGGCGGCGGCCGCTCATCAGGCGTTGCAGCACGATGAACACGAGCAGCAGGGCGCCGATGACGATCCGGGTCCACCAGGAGCTGAGCGTGCCCTGGAAGTTGACCACCGTCTGGATCATGCCGAGGACCAGCACCCCGAGGGCGGTACCCAGCACGAAGCCGGAACCTCCGGTCAGCAGCGTGCCGCCGATCACGGTGGCGGCGATGGCGTCGAGCTCCATGCCGAGGGCGTGCAGGGCGTAACCGGAGAGCGTGTAGAAGGTCAGCAACAGGCCGCCGAGCGCGGAGCACAGACCGCTGATGCCGTACACGGCGAGCTTGGTGGAGCCCGTCGGCAGACCCATCAGGCGGGCGGAGGTCTCGTTGCCGCCCAGCGCGTACACGGTGCGGCCGAAGCGCGTGTGGTGCAGGACGACGAAGGCGGTCGCCAGCACGGCCAGGGCGATGACCACCGGGATCGAGACGAACAGGCCCCCCGGGCCGTACAGCCGGGTCTGCGCGATGGCCGCCGTCGTGGGATCGGTGATCGTGAGGGATTCGGTGCTGATGGTGTAGCAGAGCCCCCGGGCGAGGAACATGCCGGCGAGGGTGACGATGAACGGCTGGATCTCGAAGGTGTGGATGAGCCAGCCCATCAGCGTCCCGCTCGCGGCGCCGACCAGCAGGACCAGGGGGACGACGGCGGCCAGGGGCCAGCCGTGCGACTCGACCAGCCAGGCTGTGATCATGGTCGAGAGGGCCACCATGGAGCCGATGGACAGGTCGATGCCGCCGGTGAGGATGACGAAGGTCGCCCCGACCGCGACGACCAGCAGGAAGCCGTTGTCGATCAGCAGGTTCAGCACGACCTGGGCGGAGAGGAAGCCCTCGTAGCGCACCGATCCGATCCCGAACACGACGAGCAGCAGCACCGCGGTGACGATCAGCGGGATGCGGGTCCGGGTGCGCGGGGACACGGTCGCGAAGGGGCGGGTGAGGTGCGCGGCGGCGTGTCCGGTGCCCGTGCTCATGCTCGTACCTCCTGCTGCTGCGGGGTGGCGCCCGCCGGGGTGTGGGATCGGGGAGCCCCGCGGCGGCGCATGACCTTGGCCCGGAAGGCGGGGGACTGCACGAGGCAGACGGCGATGACGACGAACGCCTTGAACACGAGGGTGGTTTCGGGCGGGACGCCCAGGGTGTAGACGGTGGTGGACAGGGTCTGGATGATCAGGGCGCCCAGGACGGTGCCGCCGAGGGAGAAGCGCCCGCCGGTCAGGGCGGTGCCCCCGACCACGACGGCGAGGATCGCGTCGAGTTCGATCCACAGGCCGGCGTTGTTGCCGTCGGCACTGGAGACGTTCGAGCTGATCATCAGCCCGGCGACGGCGGCGCACAGCGCGCTGAAGACGTAGACCAGGGCGAGCAGACCGCCGGCCCGGATGCCGACCAGGCGGCTGGCGGCGGGGTTCCCGCCGACTGCCTCGATCAGCATGCCGAGGGCACTGCGGCGGGTGACGAAGGCGGTGAGCGCGACGAGGACGGCCGCCAGCAGGACGGCGAACGGGAGGGCCAGCCAGTAGCCGCCCCCGATCATCTTGTAGGGGGCGCTGGTCACGGTGATGATCTGGCCGTCCGTGATCAGCTGGGCGACGCCGCGGCCGGCGACCATGAGGATCAACGTGGCCACGATGGGCTGCACCCCCAGCCCCGACACCAGGAAGCCGTTGGCCAGGCCCAGCACGAGGGCGACCCCGAGCGCGAGGGCCACGGCGGTGAGCATGGTGGCGACGCTGCCGGGATGCGCGGCGGTGGAGAGGTGCCCGCAGGCGAGCGCGCCGGCGATGGCGACGGTGGAGCCCACCGAGAGGTCGATCCCGCGGGTGGCGATGACCAGGGTCATGCCGAGCGCCACCAGGACGAGGGGCGCGCCGAACCGCAGGATGTCGACGAGGCTGCCGTAGAGGTGGCCGTCGCGTACGCGGACCGAGAAGAAGTCGTGGTGGAACGCGAGGTTGCCGAGGAGCAGGACGAGCAGGGTGGCCGCGGGCCACAGCAGGCGGTGGCGGACCAGGCGTCTCCCGGTTCCGGCGGCCGTCCCGGACTGGGCGGGCTGGATGGTCATGAGTCCGTTCCGGTGGCGATGGTCGTGAGGAGGCGGTCGGGCGTGACGGTGTGGTCGTTCGTCAGGGTGGCCACCATGCGGTGGTCGCGGAGCACGGCGATGCGGTGGCTCAGGCGCAGGACCTCTTCGAGTTCCGCCGAGATGAACACCACGGCGGTGCCGTCGCCCGCCAGGCGGGCCACGAGCCTCTGGATCTCCGCCTTGGCCCCGATGTCGATGCCCCGGGTGGGTTCGTCGAGGATCAGGAGCCGCGGTGCGGTCAGCAGCCAGCGCGCGAGGAGCACCTTCTGCTGGTTGCCTCCGCTGAGGTGGCGTACCTGCGCTTCGGGGTCGGCGGGGCGGATGTCGAGGGCCCGGATCCACTGCCCCGCCACCTCGTCCTGCCGGGCGCGCGGCAGCGGTCTGGTCCAGCCGCGGGCGGCCTGGAGGGCGAGCACGATGTTCTCGCGGACGGTGAGCTCGCCCACCAGTCCCTCGGACTTGCGGTTCTCGGAACAGAAGGCGATGCCCCGGGCGATGGCGTGGCGGGGGCTGCGCAGGAGCACCTTCTCGCCCTCGACGCGCACTTCTCCGGCGTCCGCGCTGTCCGCGCCGAACAGCAGGCGTGCCGCCTCGGTGCGGCCCGAGCCCAGGAGGCCGGCCAGTCCGACGACCTCGCCGGCGTGGACGTCGAGGTCGTAGGGTTCGATCGAGCCCGTGCGGGTCAGTTGCCGCGCCTGGAGGAACGGGCGGCCGGCCGCCCGTTCGGCCCCTTGCGCGGGACCGCGGTCCGACAGCTGGTCGAGGGTGGCCAGTTCTCCGCCGATCATGCGCTGCACGAGCGTCACCGGAGTGAGCTCGCCGATGGGGTACTCGCCTTCCAGCCGGCCGTTGCGCAGGATGGTGACCCGGTCGCAGAGATCGAATACCTGGTCGAGGAAGTGGGTGACGAACAGGATGGCCACACCGCGGTCCCGCAGCCGCCGTACCAGGGCGAAGAGCTGGGCCACCTCCTCGCGGTCGAGGCTGGATGTGGGTTCGTCGAGGACGAGCACCTTCGCCGAGACGTCCACCGCCCGGACGATGGCGACCAGTTGCTGCACCGCCAGGGAGTGCGAGCCGAGCAGGCTGGTGACGTCCAGGTCGAGGTCCAGTTCCGTCAGCAGAGCGGCCGCGCGCCGGCGCGCCGCGGACCAGTGGACGAGACCGAACCGGCGGGGTTCGCGCCCGATGAGGATGTTCTCGGCGACCGAGATGTTGGGGCAGAGGTTGACCTCCTGGTAGACGGTGCTGATTCCGGCCCGCTGCGCCTGGAGGGGGTCCCTGAAGGCGTGGGGCCGGCCGTCGACGACGAGGGTGCCGCCGTCGGCGGGGTGGACGCCGGTGAGGACCTTGATCAGGGTGGACTTCCCGGCGCCGTTCTCGCCCATCAGGGCGTGCACCTCGCCCGGGAAGAGCCGCAGGGCGACTCCGTCGAGGGCGAGGACACCCGGGAACCGCTTGCGGATGCCGTGGGCCTCCAGGACCGGCCGCGCGTCGCGGGCGCCCGTGGGCGGCGGGGTGGACGGGGCTTCCATCCGCCCTCCTCTCGTGTGTGGGTCCGCGTCAGTACGTGCGGGACGGCAGCGCGGCCGCGGCCTTGTCCTGCGGGAACACGCCTTCCTGGGTCTCGACCCGGGCCGGCACGCTCTCCCCCGCGACGACCTTCCCGGCCAGCTCCATCAGCTGGTCGCCGAGGAGCGGGTTGCACTCCACCACGACGTTGATCTTGCCCTCGGCCATCGCGGTGAAGGCGTCCTTGATCCCGTCCACCGAGATCACCTTGATGTC
Source organism: Streptomyces sp. NPDC048352 (assembly GCF_040651895.1). Taxonomy (NCBI): domain Bacteria; kingdom Bacillati; phylum Actinomycetota; class Actinomycetes; order Kitasatosporales; family Streptomycetaceae; genus Streptomyces; species Streptomyces sp. NPDC048352. Next base: position 57,549 of record NZ_JBEZKZ010000010.1, on the reverse strand, counting down.
CGTCCCGGGCTTCTTGCCGGATTCCTCGATGGCCTGGATGGCGCCGAGGGCCATATCGTCGTTGTGGGCGTAGAGGACGTCGATGTCCTTCTGGGACTTCAGGAACGCCTGCATGACCTCCTTGCCCTTGGCGCGCGTGAAGTCGCCCGTCTGCGAGGCGACGACCTTGAACTTGCCGTCGTCGCGGATGGCCTCGGCGAAGCCGGCCTTGCGGTCGTTGGCGGGTGCGGAGCCCGTGGTGCCCTGGAGCTCGACGATGTTGACCGGACCCTGCTCGTTGGCGTACGCGGCGGTCAGCCACTCCCCTGCGGACCTGCCCTCCTTGACGAAGTCCGAGCCCAGGAAGGTCTTGTAGAGGGAGGTGTCCTTGGTGTCCACGGCGCGGTCGGTGAGGATGACCGGGATGCCAGCGTCCTTGGCCTCCTTCAGCACCGTGTCCCAGCCGGACTCCACGACCGGTGAGAAGGCGATCACGTCCACCTTCTGCTGGATGAAGGTGCGGATCGCCTTGATCTGGTTCTCCTGCTTCTGCTGCGCGTCGGAGAACTTGAGCTGGATCCCGGCCTTCTTCGCCGCCTCCTGGACCGACTTGGTGTTGGCGGTGCGCCACCCGCTCTCGGCGCCGACCTGGGCGAAGCCCATGGTGAACGCGCCGCCGCCCACCTTGGCCTTGGAGGACGGGCCCTTGGCGGGGCCGCCTGAGGGACCCTCGGTCGAGCAGGCGGTCAGCGCCGAGGAGGCGAGAAGCGCGGTGGCGGCGAGGAGGAGAGCTGCTCTGCGGGCCATGAGGGAATCCTTCGGGTCGGATGCGGCTGGGGAGGCGTGCCGGGAGGAAAGGGGAGCCGCGAGGAAGGGGGAGCCGTCGCATTGTGAGCGTTAACAAAGACGGTTCTCAACCCCCGTGCAGGCACTACCTCTCCGCGTTACCTGTCCGTTATGGAGCTGGGGCGCTCCCATGAGGCGTCATGCATGCGATCTTCTCGGACCCCTTGCCTCGCCATATTGTTAGCGCTCACACTGCACGGGGCAACGGGCTCCCCCGCCGCCCCGCCCCTCCTGCGAAAGGCACTCCGTTGACGTCACCCCCACGCCTCACGCCCGCCCCGCCCTCCGGGGAACCGGAGCAGTACACGGTCGGCGTCGACTTCGGCACGCTGTCGGGCCGCGCCGTGGTGGTGCGCGTCCGCGACGGGCAGGAGCTGGCGGCGGCGGTCCACCCGTACCGGCACGGCGTCATCGACCGGCGCCTGCCGCACGGGGGCGCCCGGCTGCCTCCGGACTGGGCCCTGCAACACCCCGAGGACTGGCGGGACGTACTGCGTCACGCCGTGCCGCAGGCCGTGGCGGCGGCCGGGATCGATCCCGCCTCGGTGATCGGCATCGCCACCGACTTCACCGCCTGCACCGTCCTGCCCACCCTCGCCGACGGCACCCCCCTCGCCGAGACGGATCTCGCCGGACGGCCGCACGCGTGGCCCAAGTTGTGGAAGCACCACGCGGCCCAGCCGCATGCCGACCGCATCAACGCGCTCGCCCACGCCCGCGGGGAGAAGTGGATCGCCCGCTACGGCGGCCGGATCTCCGCGGAGTGGCAGTTCGCCAAGGCCCTCCAGGTCCTGGAGGAGGATCCACTCGTCTACGACACCTGTGAGCGGTGGATCGAAGCCGCCGACTGGATCGTGTGGCAGCTCACCGGAACCGAGTCCCGCAACGCCTGCACCGCCGGATACAAGGGCATCCACCAGGACGGCGCCTACCCGAGCGAGGAGTACCTGGCGGAGCTGAACCCCCGGTTCGCCGACTTCGCACGCACCCGCCTCGCGTTCCCCCTCTCCCCGCTGGGCTCACGCGTCGGCTCCCTCCGCCCCGAGGCGGCGGCGTGGACCGGGCTGCGCGCCGGGATCGCCGTGGCCGCGGGCAACGTCGACGCCCATGTCACCGCGGCGGCCGCCCAGGCCATGGAGGACGGCCGGCTGCTCGCCATCATGGGCACCTCCACCTGCCACGTCGTGAACGCCTCCGTCCTCGCCGAGGTCCCCGGCATCTGCGGCGTCGTGAACGGCGGGATCGCCGAGGGGACCTACGGCTACGAGGCGGGCCAGAGCGCGGTCGGCGACATCTTCGCCTGGGTCCTTGACCAGGGCGTCCCGTCGGACTACCTCTCCGAGGCCGCCGAGCGCGGCGAGGACCTGCACACCCTGCTGACCCGCAAGGCCGCCGCCCAGCCGGTCGGGGCCCACGGACTGGTCGCCCTCGACTGGCTGGGCGGCAACCGGTCGGTCCTCGTCGACCACCGCCTCTCCGGAGTCATCGTGGGTCTGACCCTCGCCACCCGCCCCGAGGACGTCTACCGCGCGCTGCTCGAAGCCACCGCGTTCGGCACCCGCGTCATCGTGGAGGCCCTGGAGAGGGGCGGCGTACCGGTGCACGAGTTCATCGTCGCGGGCGGACTGGCCAAGAACGAACTGCTGATGCAGATCTACTCCGACGTGCTGCGCCGCCCCGTCTCCCTCGCCGCGTCGGACCAGGGGCCCGCCCTCGGGTCCGCCATCCACGCCGCCGTGGCCGCCGGCGCCCACCCCGACGTACGGACGGCCGCTGCCGCGATGGGCCGCCGGCTGCCCGCCGTCTACACGCCCGACGCCTCCCGGGCCGACGCCTACGACGCCCTCTTCGACGCATACCGGCTCCTCCACGACCACTTCGCCGCCGGCGGCCTGCTGCACCGGCTGAGGAGCATCCGCGACACGGCCCACCGCACCGGCTGACCCGCCGCGCCGTCCGTCCATCCCCGCCCGTCCTCCCTCGTCCGTCCTCCCCGTCCGCCATCCCCGTCCGCCCGACGCGCCGACGCCGTCGCGGGACACCGCCCTTCAGGAGTCCATGTGCCCAGCCCCACGTCTCCCGCCCAGGAAATCTGGTTCCTCACGGGCAGTCAGCGCCTGTACGGGGAGGAGACGCTGCGCCAGGTCGCCGAACAGTCGCGGCGGATAGCCGCCGCGCTGGCCGACGCCTCCGGCATCCCCGCACGCGTCGTGTGGAAGCCGGTGCTCACCGACGCCGACGCCATCCGCCGGGTGTGCCTCGACGCGAACGCCGAGGACCGGTGCACCGGGCTCATCGCCTGGATGCACACCTTCTCCCCGGCGAAGATGTGGATCGCCGGACTGGACGCACTGCGCAAGCCGTTGCTCCACCTCCACACCCAGGCGGACACGGCCCTGCCCTGGGACACCATCGACATGGACTTCATGAACCTCAACCAGGCGGCCCACGGCGACCGCGAGTTCGGGTTCGTCCAAACCCGCCTGGGCGTACCCCGCAAGACCGTGGCCGGCCACGTCAGCGACCCGGTGACGCGGGCGCGCGTCGCGGTCTGGGCGCGGGCGGCGGCGGCCCGGTCCGAACTGGCGACCCTCAAGCTCGCCCGCTTCGGCGACAACATGCGCGACGTGGCCGTCACGGAAGGGGACAAGGTCGAGGCCCAGCTGCGCTTCGGCGCCTCCGTCAACACCTACGGCGTCAACGACCTGGTGGAGGTCGTCGACAGCGCGGACGAGAGCGAGGTGACGTCCCTCGTCGAGGAGTACGCGGACCTCTACCGCCTGGCGCCGGAGCTGCGGCCGGGGGGCGAACGGCACGACTCGCTGCGCTACGCGGCCCGCATCGAGGCCGGACTGCGCACCTTCCTCACCTCAGGCGGCTTCAGGGCCTTCACCACCAATTTCGAGGACCTGGGCGGGCTGCGCCAGCTGCCCGGCCTCGCGGTGCAGCGGCTCATGGCCCAGGGGTACGGCTTCGGAGGGGAGGGCGACTGGAAGACCGCCGTCCTCCTGCGCGCCCTCAAGGTGGCCGCCGCCGGGCTCCCCGGCGGCACCTCCTTCATGGAGGACTACACGTATGACATGACGCCCGGCGAGGAACTGATCCTCGGCGCGCACATGCTGGAGGTCTGTCCCTCCCTCACGACCGCCAGGCCCAGCTGCGAGATCCACCCCCTGGGCATCGGCGGGCGGGAGGACCCGGTCCGTCTGGTGTTCGACGCCGACCCGGGCCAGGCGGTCGTGGTCGGTCTCGCCGACCTCGGCGACCGCTTCCGCCTGGTCGCCAACGACGTCGACGTCGTGGCGGCCCCGCACCCGCTGCCGGCCCTGCCGGTCGCCCGCGCGGTCTGGCGGCCCCGCCCCGATCTGCGGACCTCCACCGAATCCTGGCTGACGGCCGGAGGGCCGCACCACACCGTCCTCAGCACCGCCCTGACCTCCGACCACCTCGACGACCTCGCGGAAATGATCCGCCTGGAACTCCTCCTCATCGAGAAGACCACCACCACCCGGCAGTTCCGGCGCGAGCTCCGCTGGAACCAGGCGTACCACCGGCTGGCACGGGGGCTGTGAGGGGGTGCGTGAGGACGGGCGCGGCGCCGCCGGCGCCGGCCACGGCGTCCGGCGGGGGATGTGCCTGACATGACAGAGGTTCTCCTCGCTGCTCGGGGGGACGGGCAGGGGCAGAGGGGTCGTACACGAGCCGTGCGCCAGTGGGAGCGCTCCCACTGTGCGGACCCGGAATGGCGGCGTCAAGACGCGTGAGGGTGCGAAAGCCTTTCGCCGAAGAATTTCACCGACCCCCTTTTCCTCGGGGTCAGTTGGCGCTACGGTCTGGCCCCAACCAGTGGGAGCGCTTCCACCGATCGGCGCCTCACGAGCGCGGCCTCGCTCTCTTCCCGGTCGCGGCCCGGCCCTTCCCGCCCGCGCACCGGGACGGCCCCACCCCCCGCGGACATGCGTGCACCGGCCCACGCCCCGGCCTGGTTCCGGCGAACGCGCTCCTCCCGTACGAGGCAACGCCCCCCACACCGGCGCCCGGCCTGACGACGGCCTGCGCGCCCCGACCCGAAAGGCACCCCACGACATGAGCCGCGTCATCCCCCGCACCGCGCTACTGGCGGCCCTCGGTCTCGTCACGGCCGCCGGCGCCACCGCCACCGTGTTCGGCACCCCCGCCGGCGCCGCCGCCGCCGGCTGCAAGGTCGAGTACCAGATCACCAACCAGTGGAACAACGGCTTCGGCGCCAACGTGATCGTCACGAACACCGGCGACCCGGTCGCCTCCTGGACCGTGGAGTGGTCCTACGCCAACGGCCAGCAGGTCACCCAGGGCTGGAACGCAGCGATCACCCAGTCGGGGGCGGCCGTGACGGCCAAGAGCCTCTCGTACAACGGGTCGCTGACCACCGGCGGTTCGACGTCGTTCGGGTTAAACGGTTCCCACAACGGCACGAACGCCGTGCCCGCGACGTTCAAGCTCAACGGAGTCACCTGCAACGGTGCCACCGAGCCCCCCACCACACCGCCGACGACACCGCCCACCACCCCGCCGACCACGCCTCCGCCCTCGGGCGGCAAGGCCGACAACCCGTACGCCGGCGCCAGGGTGTACGTGAATCCCGAGTGGTCCGCCAAGGCGGCCGCCGAGCCGGGCGGCACGAGGGTGTCGAACCAGCCCACCGCCGTCTGGCTGGACCGCATCGCCCTCGTCACGGGCACCAGCGGCAAGATGGGCCTGCGCGACCACCTCGACGCGGCCCTGGCGCAGAAGGGCAGCGGCGAACTCGTCGTCCAGCTGGTGATCTACGACCTGCCCGGACGGGACTGCTCCGCGCTCGCCTCCAACGGCGAGCTGGGCCCGACCGAGATCGACAGGTACAAGACGCAGTTCATCGACCCGATCGCCGCGATCCTCGCCGATCCCAAGTACGCCGGTCTGCGGATCGTCACCGCCGTCGAGATCGACTCGCTGCCCAACCTCGTCACCAACGTCTCGGGCCGCCCGACGGCCACGCCCAACTGCGACGTGATGAAGGCCAACGGCAACTACATCAAGGGGGTCGGCTACGCGCTGAACAAGCTGGGCTCGCTCGCCAACGTCTACAACTACGTGGACGCGGGCCATCACGGCTGGCTCGGCTGGGACGACAACTTCACCGCATCCGCGGAGATGTTCAAGCAGGCCGCGACCGCCGAGGGCTCCACGCTCTCCAAGGTGCACGGCTTCATCGTGAACACCGCCAACTTCAGCGCGCTGAAGGAGGACCACTTCTCGATCGACGACTCGGTGGGCGGCACCTCCGTACGCCAGTCCAAGTGGGTCGACTGGAACCGCTACACCGACGAGCTGTCCTACGCCCAGGCCATGCGGGCCAAGGTGGTCTCCCTCGGCTTCGACGCCGGCGTCGGCATGCTCATCGACACCTCCCGCAACGGCTGGGGCGGCACGGCCCGCCCGACCGGACCCGGCGCGACGACCAGCGTGGACTCCTACGTCAACGGCGGCCGCTACGACCGGCGCATCCACCTCGGCAACTGGTGCAACCAGGCGGGAGCCGGGCTCGGCGAACGGCCGCAGGCGGCGCCCGCGGCCGGCATCGACGCCTACGTGTGGATGAAGCCGCCGGGCGAGTCGGACGGGGCGAGCAAGGAGATCCCGAACAACGAGGGCAAGGGCTTCGACCGGATGTGCGACCCCACCTACACGGGCAACGTCCGCAACGGCAACAGCATGTCGGGCGCGCTCCCGGACGCCCCGCTCGCGGGACAGTGGTTCTCCGCCCAGTTCCAGCAGCTCATGAAGAACGCCTACCCGGCTCTGTGACGGACCGCCGGTGAAGACCCCGCAGCCGTACGGATCCCTCCGGATTCCGTACGGCTGCGGGGCGTACCGCGCCCAGGGCCCGGCAGCCTGCGGAGTCCGCTCGGAGCTTCCGCCCTCAGGAGGAATCGCGCACGATGAGCTCGGTGGGCAGGACCCGGCGCCGCTCCTCCCCCGCCGCGGGACCGGCTCCGGTGCCCTCCGCGATCTTCTCCAGCAGCAGCCGGGTCATCGTGCGGCCCATCTCCTCGATGGGCTGGCGCACGCTCGTCAGAGGCGGATCCATCAGACGGGCCACCACCGAGTCGTCGACGCCGACGAGGGCCACGTCCTCGGGGACCCGTCGCCCGGCCTCGCGCAGCACCCCGCGCGCGCCCGCCGCCATGACGTCGGAGGCGGCGAAGACCGCGTCCAGGCCGGGGGCGCGCTCCAGCAGGGCGCGCATCGCCCGTCTGCCGCCCTCCTCGGTGAAGTCCGCGGTCGCCACGAGCGCCTCGTCGGGCGCGATCCCGGCCTCGGCCAGCCCCGCGCGGTAGCCGCCGAGACGGGCGCGGGCCACGTACATGTCGGACGGGCCGCTGATGGTCGCGATCCGGCCGCGGCCCCGGCCCACCAGATGGGCGACGGCGGCGCGTCCGGCGCCGATGTTGTCGGAGTCCACGTAGTCGACGGGTTCCGCCTCGGAGCGCCGGCCGTTCATGACGACCGGCAGCCCCAGCCGCGCGATCCGGTCGGGCAGGGGATCGTCCCCGTGGACGGACGCCAGCAGGACGCCGTCGACCCGCTGGGCGGCCAGGTAGTGCTCAAACCGTCGCCGCTCCGCCTCGGTCCGGACCAGGGTCAGCAGCAACTGCTTGTCGGCCTGGGCGAGTTCGGCGCTGACCCCGCGGATCAGGTCCAGGAAGTACGGCTCCGAGAACACCCGGGCCTCGGTCTCCGGGATGACCAGGGCGACCGCGTCGGTCCGGCTGCCGGCCAGTGCCCTGGCGGCCTGGTTGGGTACGTACCCGAGCTCGGCCACCGCGCGGGCCACGGCCTGCCGGGCCTGCTCGCTCACCCTCGGCGAGCCGTTGATCACGCGGGAGACCGTGCCCCGGCCGACGCCGGCCAGGGCCGCGACCTCCTCCAGGGTGGGCCTGCCGTTCCGCCGTCCGCTCACGCCTCTCGCACTCCCCTCGTGCATCGCACTCCGCGTGGGTCCTGATCCCGTGGACCAGGCACGATGATGGACCCCACCGCGCCGCGCGGGGCACCTTACGCCGGTGAACCTTACGCTGGTGACCCCTGTGGGAGCGCTCCCACACTACCCCCGATTTCCCCTCCACGCCACGTAGGCGCCCACCGGGCCTCCGCCCGGGGAATCCGCCCTCCTCTCTTGACACCCGCACCCCTGAGGCAGCAACCTTCCGGCAACGACGTGGGAGCGCTCCCATCCAGGGGTGCGACAACGCCCTTCACCTTTCAGGTCCGCGCGGGCACTCGCCCGGAGCCGCGAACAGCCCGGCGGGCCCCTGGCGCACAACGAGCACCACCTTGGACGAGGAGAGTGGAATGCGCACTTCCAGCAGCAGACGCGGGCGCGGGCGCCGCACCGCGAGCAACACGCTCGTCGCGGCCGTCGCCCTCGTGACGGGCACGGCCTTGCTCGCCGGCTGCGCGGGCGACGACGGCGCGGACACGGGCGCGGCCGGCGGCGGGCAGATCACGCTGCGGGTCGGAACCTTCGGTTCCTTCGGCTACGACAACGCCACCGGAGCGAAGCTCTACGCCGAGTACGAGAAGTCCCACCCGCACATCAAGATCGAGGAATCGAACGTCGCGGACGGCCAGAAGTACTGGGACACGCTCAAGCTGCGCCTCTCCCGCGACAGCGGCCTCGCGGACATCCAGGCCCTGGAGGTCGGGTACATCGCCGAGGCGACCGGCCCCGCGATGGCCGGCAAGTGGGTGGACCTGGGCACGACGGGCGGCGCGGACCTCGGCGCGTTCCTCGGCTGGAAGGTCAAGCAGGCCACCACGGCCGACGGCAAGGTCATCGGGCTCGGCACGGACATCGGCCCGATGGCCATCTGCTACAACAAGGACCTCTTCGCCCAGGCCAAGCTGCCGACCGAGCGCTCGGAGGTCGCGAAGCTCTGGGAAGGCGACTGGGCGAAGTTCCTGGCCGCCGGGGAGACGTACAGGAAGAACGCCCCCGCCGGGACGGCCTTCCACGACTCCGCCAGCGGGCTGTTCAACGCCGTGATATCCAGCGAGCCCGTGCAGTACGCCAACGCCAAGGGCGAGCTGGACTACGAGAACAGCCCGGGCGTGAAGAAGGCGTGGGACACGGCCGTGGCGGCGGCGAAGGGCGAACTGACGGCCAAGCTGCGCCAGTTCGACGAGAAGGGCACGTGGAACGCGGCCTTCAAAAACTCCAGGTTCGCCACCGTCGCCTGTCCCAGCTGGATGACGGGCATCATCAAGGAACAGGCGGGGCCGGAGAACCAGGGGAAGTGGGACATCGCCGCGCCGCCCGTGGCCGGCAACTGGGGCGGCGCCTTCCTCGCCGTGCCGAAGTCGGGCAAGCACGCCAAGGAGGCGGCGGAACTCGCCGCCTGGCTCACCGCTCCCGCCCAGCATGCCAAGGTCTTCGGGGTGAACGGCAACATCCCGTCCTCCAAGGACACCCTCACCTCCCCCACGGTCCAGGAGGCCAAGCTGCCGTACTTCGGTGACACCCCGGTCGGCAGGATCTACTCGCAGGCCGCGGCCGGCATCACACCCGCCCCGATCAGCCGATGGGACGGCCAGGTGAAGACCTTCCTCACCGACAACGGCATCCTCGACATCGAGCAGCGCGGCACCGACCCGGCGAAGGCGTGGGAGAACGTCAGGAAGCTGGTCCAGGACAAGATCGACCGGTAACGGGAGCAGCTCGACGGCCCGCCGCCACCCGCTGCCTCCCCCGGGTGAGGCGGGCCGCCGCTCGACGGCACCGCCGTACCACCGCACGCATCGACCTGGAAGGAAGCCCCCGTGGCCACCTCCGTACGGGCGACGGGCGGCTCCGCCCCGCCCGCCCCACCCGCTCCGGGCGCCGACGCCGCCCCCGGCCCCCGCAGACAGCGGCCCTCCGGCCGGAGCCGCCGGCGCAGCACGCTGTACCGCCTCGACCTGAAGGCGGTCCCCTATCTCCTCGTCGCCCCCTTCTTCCTCACCTTCGCCGCCTTCGGTTTCTTCCCCCTGGTCTACACGGGCTGGCTCTCGCTCCACCGGGTCGAGCTCGGCGGGGTCCCCCAGTGGAAGGGAACGGAGAACTACAGTGCCCTGGCGACCAGCGAGTTCTTCTGGAACGCGCTGGCCAACACCTTCACCATCGGTGTGATCTCGACCGTTCCCCAGCTGCTGATGGCTCTGGGCCTGGCCCATCTGCTCAACTACAAGCTCCGCGGCCGGGCGTTCTTCCGGGTCGCGGTCCTCGCTCCGTACGCCACCTCCATCGCGGCGGCGACGCTCGTCTTCGCCCAGCTCTTCAACACCGACTACGGCCTGATCAACACGGTGCTGGGCTGGGCCGGTTTCGGCCCGGTCGACTGGGAGTCCTCCAAGTGGCCCGCGCAGATCGCGATCTCGGTCATCGTGACGTGGCGCTGGACGGGCTACAACGCGCTCATCTACCTGGCGGCGATGCAGGCCGTATCCCAGGACCTCTACGAGGCCGCCGCTCTGGACGGGGCTTCGCGCTGGCGCCAGTTCCTCAACGTGACCATCCCTTCCATCCGGCCGACGATCCTGTTCACCATCGTCGTCTCGACCATCGGCGCCACGCAGCTGTTCGGCGAGCCGATGCTCTTCGGCGGCAGCGTCGGGATCAGCGGCGGCAGCGGCAACCAGTTCCAGACCCTGAGCCTGCTCATGTACGAGAAGGGCTGGGTGACCGGTGCGCTGGGCCAGGCATCCGCCATCGCCTGGGTCATGCTCCTGCTGCTCCTGCTCGTCGGCGGCCTCCAGGCCCTGGTCTCCCGCTCGCACCGCAACCGCGACCGGAGCCGCGCCGACCGCGCGCGTACGAAGGCGGGGAGCTGAACCATGGCCCGCACCCTCCCCACGTCCACCCGCAACGCGCCGCGCGCCGGGCGCCTCCGCCCGTCGGCCGGCCGTCAGCACCACGCGGGACCGCTGACCTACGTCCTTCTCGGCCTGGCCGCCCTGGTCTCCCTCTTCCCCCTCTACTGGAACCTCGTCGCCGCCTCCCACACGGGTGAGCGCGTGGTCAAGGCGCCGGCGCCGCTCCTGCCCGGGCCCCGGCTGTTCGACAACCTCTCCTTCGCCTGGAACCAGGTCGACATGGGCGAGGCACTGGTCAACACGACGGTCGTGGCCGGGCTGGTCGCGCTGTCGACCGTCCTGTTCTCCACGCTGGCCGGATTCGCCTTCGCCAAACTGCCCTTCAGGGGCCGGGGCGCGCTGCTGGCGCTGGTGGTGGCCACCATGACGATCCCGCCGCAGCTCAGCGTGATCCCGCTGTACCAGATCATCACCGGCCTCGGCTGGGTCGATCAGCTCCAGTCGGTCGTCCTGCCCTCATTGGTGGCCGCGTTCGGGGTGTTCTTCATGCGCCAGTACCTCGTCGAGGCGCTCCCGGTGGAGCTCGTGGAGGCGGCCAGGATGGATGGTGCGCACAGCCTGCGGGTCATCTGGCACGTGGTGTTCCCGGTGGCACGGCCGGCGATGGCGGTCCTCGGGATGCTGGTCTTCGTCCAGGCGTGGAACGACTTCTTCTGGCCGTTCATCGCCCTCACCCCCGACGGCAGTCCGACCCTCCAGGTCGCCCTGGCCGGCCTCGGGGCGGGCAACCACACCGTCGACCAGGCCGTCGTGCTGACCGGTGCGCTCATCTCCACGCTGCCGCTGCTGCTGGTCTTCGCCGTCCTCGGCAAGCACGTCGTGGGCGGCATCACCGCCGGCGCCGTGAAGAACTGACGAACATCCGAACCCGCGTTGGGAGCGCTCCATGACCGTGTCCGAGACCCGGCCGCCCACCACCCCCCGCACCTTCCCGTCCGGCTTCCTGTGGGGCACGGCCACCGCCGCCTACCAGATCGAGGGCGCCGCCCGTGAGGACGGCCGGACCCCGTCCATCTGGGACACCTTCTCGCACACCCCCGGCAAGGTCTTCGGGGGCCACACCGGTGACGTGGCCGTGGACCATTACCACCGCTTCTCCGAGGACGTCCGCCTCATGGCCGAACTCGGCCTGGGGGCCTACCGGTTCTCGGTCTCCTGGTCACGCGTCCAGCCGACCGGCCGGGGCCCGGCCGTCCAGAAGGGCCTGGACTTCTACCGCCGGCTCGTCGACGAACTGCTCGCCGCGGGCATCGAACCGGCGCTCACGCTCTACCACTGGGACCTGCCGCAGGACCTGGAGGACGCGGGCGGCTGGCCGGAGCGGGCGACCGCGGGGCGGTTCGCCGAGTACGCGGGCCTCGTGGCCGATGCCCTCGGGGACCGGGTGAAGCGCTGGACGACGCTCAACGAGCCCTGGTGCAGCGCGTTCCTCGGCTACGGCTCCGGGGTCCACGCCCCGGGCCGGACCGACCCGGTCGCCGCCCTGCGCGCGGCCCACCACCTCAACCTCGGCCATGGCCTCGCCGTCCAGGTCCTGCGGGCCTCGCTGCCGGGTGACGCCCAGCTCGCGGTCTCCCTGAACCTCCACGCCGTCCGCCCCCTGACCCCCTCGGACGAGGACGGGGAGGCGGCCCGCCGCATCGACGCCGTCGGCAACCGGATCTGGCTGGGCCCGATGCTGGAGGGCGCGTACCCCCGGGACCTGCTCGCGGACACCGCGCACCTGACCGACTGGTCCTTCGTCCGGGACGGCGACACCGCGACGATCCACCAGCCCCTGGACCTCCTCGCCGTGAACTACTACACCCCGACCGTCGTCTCGCACGTCGCGGAGGGCGCCGAGCGGCCGCAGGACGACGGCCACGGCCACAGCGAGCACTCGCCCTGGCCCGGCGCGGACGACGTCGCCTTCCACCGGGCGCCGGGCGAACGCACGGCCATGGGCTGGTCGGTCGACCCGGGCGCGCTCTACGACCTGCTCACCCGCACCGCCGCCCGCTATCCCGGCCTGCCGCTCGTCATCAGCGAGAACGGCGCCGCGTACGAGGACGAGGTGGGCCCCGACGGGACGGTCCACGACCCGCGGCGCACCGCCTACGTCCACGCGCACCTCGACGCCGTGCACCGGGCGATCACGGACGGGGCGGACGTGCGCGGCTACTTCCTCTGGTCGCTGCTCGACAACTTCGAGTGGGCCCACGGCTACGCCAAGCGCTTCGGCGCCGTCCACGTCGACTACGACACGCTGAAGCGCACTCCCAAGTCGAGCGCGCTCTGGTACTCCCGCGTGGCCCGGACGGGACGGCTGCACGCTCCCGGCGACGCCGCTAGGTCGTCTCTTTCGGATCTTGCCGGTTAAGCCCGCGTTGTCCGGTGCCGTGCATCGCAAGGCGGAGAGGCTCCCGATTACTGGACGTCCTCGGGTGCCTCGACAACGCGGCGAGGTGCGGTGCCGGGCGACGCGGGTCAGGCAAGATCCGGAAGAGACGGCCTAGGTCGTGACCGGCGGCTCACTCGGCCCGGCGGACCGGCAGGCGGGCGGGGTCGGCGATGATCCGCTGGACGGTCGACCAGGCCGCGCCCAGGACCGGTCCGCCGCGCCCCAGGGAGGAGGGCCGTACCGCCTCCGGTGCCCAGGGCCGGACGGTGACCCGGGCGGCCAGTTCGGCGCGCAGCGGCGGGAGGAGCCAGTCGGCGAGTTCGGCGTAGGCGCCGCCCAGGACGAGGGCGTCGGGGTCGATCAGGTCGACCGCCGAGGTGAGGGCGAGGCCCAGGGCCCGTCCGGCGCGGTCCAGGGCGCGCAGGGTCGCCGGGTCCCCGGCGCCCGCCCGTCCGGCCAGTACGGCCACCGGGTCCCCGGTGTCGTCCAGCCCGGCCTCGCGCAGGACGGCCCGTTCGCCCGCGTACTGCTCCAGGCAGCCTCGTGCCCCGCAGGGGCAGGGTGCGCCGTCCGGGTGGACGGGCAGGTGGCCGAGTTCGCCCGCGAAACCGCGGGCGCCGCGGAACAGCCGGCCGTCGATGACCAGTGCGGCGCCGATTCCGGCTTCGGCCGAGACGTGGACGAAGGTCTCGGCGGACCGTCCGCGCCGGCGCTGCTCGGCGAGCGCCCCGAGGTTGGCCTCGTTCTCCGGCTCGGGCACGGTGTGGGGGTCGGGCCAGTGGTCGGCGGGGCGGACGTCCCGCCAGCCCAGGTTGGGGGCGTGGGCGACCAGTCCGCCGGGGGCGTTCGGCACCACCCCGGGCACGGCCAGGACGCGGCCCTGGACGCGCAGGCCGAGGGCGGCGGCCTCGGTCTCCGCGTCGGCGCCCAGTGCGGCGGTCTCCGCCAGCACCTGCCCGGCCGGTCGGCCCGCGTTGGCCCGCTGTATCCGCCGCCAGACCCGGGGTTCGCCGCGCAGGTCCACCACGCAGGCGGCGAGATGGGTGACGCCGATCTCCAGGCCGAGGCCCGCGGGGCCCTTGTCGTTCAGGGCCAGGGCCCGCCCGGGGCGGCCGACGCGTCCGCTGGGCGCGGTCTGCGTCTCGATCAGTGCGGCGCGGCCGATGAGTTCGTCGGCCAGGGAGGAGACGGCCGGCCTGGTCAGGCCCGTGTGTCCGGCGATGTCGGCCCGGGAGAGCCGGCCGTGCGCGGCGACCGCGCCGATCACCGCCGCGAGGTTCTGCCGGCGCATCCCCTGCTGTGAGGCGGGCGCGGTCTCCACGTTCCCGCCCGCTCTGCCGTTGGCCGTCATGGTCCCGGCCCTCCTATCGTCCGTCCGGCGGGACCTGTTGCAGGGCCCGTGCCCGCCGCAGCGTACGGGTGATCCGTTCGAGCGCGTCGTCGTCACGGGGGACGGGTTCGAGCACCCGGCCCTCCGCGGTCCGCCAGCGCCGGGCGACGGCGTCGGCGGGCTCACCGGTGAGCAGGGCGGCGGCCTGGGCGGCGGCCCCGAGCGCGACGAGTTCCCGGGCCTCGGGTACCTGGACGGCCCGGCCGGACAGCCGCAGGACCGTACGCTGCCAGGCCCTGCCCCTGGCTCCGCCGCCGATCAGCAGCAGGGGTTCGTCCGCGGCGGGGTCCTCGCCGCCGGCCCGCAGTACGGCGTCCAGAGCCGCGAGCAGGGCGTGGGCGGCGCCGTCGTAGGCGGCCTGGAGCAGCCGGCCCGGGGTCGTGTCGTGGCGCAGGCCGTGGACCAGGCCGGAGGCGTCCGGGAGGTCGGGAGTGCGCTCGCCGTCCAGGTAGGGGAGCACCACCGCCGTGCCGCCTTCCTCGACGTCCTCGCGGTCGCGGCCGAGGAGGGCGGCGAAGCGGTCGACGGCCAGGGTGCAGTTGAGGGTGCAGGCGAGCGGCAGCCAGCCGCCGAGGGCGTCGGCGAAGCCGGCGACGGCCCTGTCGGGGCCGGTGGGCCGGGTGCGGCAAACGGCGTAGACGGTGCCCGAGGTGCCCAGGCTCAGCACCGGACGGCCGGGGGTCAGGCCGAGCCCGAGTGCGGCGGCCATGTTGTCCCCGGTCCCGGTGGCCACGGGCGTGCCCTCGCGCAGGGGCGTTCCGGCGCGGGCCCGGCCCGCCCGGGCGCCGGGCGGGAGGACCTCGGGAAGCAGTGCGGAGGGCAGCCCGATCCGGGCGAGGACCTCCTGGTCGTAGCCGTCGGGGCCCCACCATCCGGTGCCCGAGGCGTCACCGCGGTCCGTCACCGCCTCACCGGTCAGCCGCTCCGTGAGGAAGTCGTGGGGGAGCCGGACGGCGGCGACGCGGTCGGCGGTGGCCGGCTCGTGGGCGCGCAGCCAGGCCCACTTGGCGGAGGTGAAGGCGGCCGTCGGGACGCTGCCGGTGCGGCGGGCCAGCTCCGCGGGGCCGACGGCGGCCGCGAGCGCGGCGGCCTGCGGGGCGGAGCGGACGTCGTTCCACAGCAGGGCCGGGCGCAGGGGCCGGCCGGCCGGGTCGAGGGTGACCAGGCCGTGCTGCTGGCCGGCGATCGAGCAGGCCGCGGCGCGGTCGACCCAGCCGGTGGCCGCCATCGCCTCGCCGAGCGCCCGCCACCAGTGCTCGGGGTCGCTCTCGCGCCCGGGGCCCGCGCTGACGGCGTGCGCGGCGCGGCCCTCCCCCAGGACGGCGCCGGTCTCCAGGTCGACGGCGAGTGCCTTGGTGGACTGGGTCGAGCTGTCGACACCGATCACGACACGCTGAGCGGACATGGTCCCTCCGATGGGGTTCCTCCTTGCGTCCCGGCATACTAATTTGTTTTTCGCCCTTACAAACAGCCCCCGGCCCGATGCGGAGCCCCTCATGACCAGCGACCCGCTCGTCCCCTCCCCCGCGCACAAGTTCACCTTCGGCCTGTGGACCGTCGGCTGGCAGGGGCGGGACCCCTTCGGCGACCCGACCCGGGCGGCCCTCGACCCCGTCGAGAGCGTGCACCGGCTGGCCGACCTCGGCGCCTACGGCGTCACGTTCCACGACGACGACCTGATCCCCTTCGCCGCCGGCGAGGCCGCCCGCGAGCAGGCGGTCAAGCGCTTCCGCACCGCCCTCGACGTGGCGGGGCTGAAGGTGCCGATGGCCACCACGAACCTCTTCACCCACCCGGTGTTCAAGGACGGCGCCTTCACCGCCAACGACCGCGACGTGCGCCGGTACGCGCTGCGCAAGACGATCCGCAACATCGACCTGGCGGTGGAGCTCGGCGCCACGGTCTACGTCGCCTGGGGCGGGCGCGAGGGCGCGGAGTCGGGTGCGGCCAAGGACGTGCGCGCCGCCCTCGACCGGTTGAAGGAGGCCTTCGACCTGCTGGGCGAGTACGTCGACGAGCAGGGCTACGACCTGCGCTTCGCGATCGAACCCAAGCCGAACGAGCCGCGCGGCGACATGCTCCTGCCCACCGTCGGCCACGCCCTGGCGTTCATCGACGCCCTGGAGCGGCCCGAGCGGGTCGGCCTCAACCCGGAGGTCGGCCACGAGCAGATGGCCGGACTGAACTTCCCGCACGGCATCGCCCAGGCCCTGTGGCACGGCAAGCTGTTCCACATCGACCTCAACGGCCAGTCCGGCATCAAGTACGACCAGGACCTGCGCTTCGGCGCGGGCGACCTGCGCCAGGCCTTCTGGCTGGTCGACCTGCTGGAGTCGGCGGGCTACGAGGGGCCGCGCCACTTCGACTTCAAGCCGCCGCGCACGGAGGACTCCGCCGGCGTCTGGGCGTCCGCGGCGGCCTGCATGCGCAACTACCTCCTCCTGGCGCAGCGCTCCCGCGCCTTCCGGTCCGACCCGGAGGTCCGGGCGGCGCTCGCCGCTTCCCGGCTGCCCGAACTCGCCGTCCCCACGGCCGAGGACGGCCTGGCCGGGCTCCTGGCCGACCGGTCGGCCTTCGACGGGTTCGACGCCGAGGCCGCCTCCCGCCGCGGCATGGCCTTCGAACAGCTGGACCAGCTCGCGCTCGAACACCTCCTCGGCGCCCGCTGACCGGAAGCGGGTGGACTTTTCCCACCGAAGAGCCATGTTAGCGCTAACAATTACCTCTCAGAAAGGACCTCGCGCCCGAGATCGGCGGGTCCGGACGCACCCGACCCGCTGATGCTCCCGGAAGACTGCGACCTCCAGCACCGCCGTTGACCGACGTTGATCCGAACAGACCCTTGACGGCGTTCTTGTGAGCGTTAACACTCAGGATCGCCAGGCCAGGCCGCTCCCCACCCCGGCGCTCCGTCCGGTGTGAGGAAGCGACACCCGGCCGGCCCCGCTCGACCGCTTCCGGTTCCCCCAGCCGGATCGCACTGTGCCGGTCGCGGAACATCACTGGAGGAACTGTGCGGAAGCTTTCAGCGGGTCTCGCCACCCTGGGCCTGACGCTGTCGCTGGCGGCCTGCGGCCAGAGTGCCAACGGAGTCGGTGACGGCGGGGACGGCAAGGACGCCAAAGGCGGTCTCGTCGGCATCTCGATGCCGACCAAGTCCTCGGAGCGCTGGATCAACGACGGCACCAACATGGTCGAGGAGTTCCGGGCCAAGGGGTACAAGACCGACCTCCAGTACGGCGACAACGTCGTGGAGAACCAGGTCTCCCAGGTGGAGAACATGATCACCAAGGGGGCCAGGCTGCTGGTGATCGCCGCCATCGACGGTTCCTCGCTCACCAACGTGCTCCAGCGGGCCGCCGACGCCCACGTCCGCGTGATCTCCTACGACCGGCTGATCCGCGGCACCGGGAACGTCGACTGCTACGCGACCTTCGACAACTTCAAGGTCGGTGTCCTCCAAGGCAGTTACATCGTCGACAAGCTCGGCCTCAAGGACGGCAAGGGCCCCTTCAACGTCGAGCTGTTCGCCGGCTCGCCGGACGACAACAACGCCGCGTTCTTCTACAACGGCGCGATGAGCGTCCTCAAGCCGTACATCGACAGCAGGAAGCTGGTCGTGCAGAGCGGTCAGACCACCCTGGAACAGACCGCCACGCTGCGCTGGGACGGCGGTCTCGCCCAGTCCCGGATGGACAACCTGCTCAGCAAGTCGTACACCAACGCCCGCGTCGACGCCGTGCTCTCCCCCTACGACGGCATCTCGATCGGGATCATCTCCTCGCTCAAGGGCGCCGGCTACGGCGCGGGCCGGCCCCTGCCCGTCGTCACGGGCCAGGACGGCGAGCTGGCCTCGGTGAAGTCGATCATCGCGGGCGAGCAGACCCAGACCGTCTACAAGGACACCCGCCAACTGGCCAAGGCCGCGGTCCAGATGGGCGACGCGCTGCTGTCCGGCGTCAAGCCCGAGGTCAACGACACCCGTCAGTACGACAACGGCGTCAAGACCGTACCGGCGCAGCTGCTCCAGCCGGTCAGTGTCGACAAGGACAACTACCGGAAGGTCCTGGTGGACAGCGGCCAGTACACCGCGGACCAGCTCAAGTAGCCCACGGGCCCGACCCACGGGTCCGCGACGCCGAACCGGCGGTGCGGGCGCCCGGGAGACCGCCCGGCACCGCACCGCCCCGACGATACGGATGCACAACCATGGCCCGACCCGTTCTCGAGATGCGGTCGATCAGCAAGACGTTTCCCGGCGTCAAGGCGCTCTCCGAAGTCAACCTGACCGTCGCCGCCGGAGAGGTGCACGCCGTCTGCGGTGAGAACGGCGCCGGCAAGTCCACTCTGATGAAGGTGCTCAGCGGGGTCCACCCCCACGGCAGCTACGAAGGCGAGATCCGCTTCGAGGGCGAGCCCTGCCGGTTCCGGTCCATCCGGGCCAGCGAGGAGCGCGGCATCGTGATCATCCACCAGGAACTCGCGCTGGTGCCCTACCTGTCCGTCGCCGAGAACATCTTCCTCGGCAACGAGCACGCGACGCGGGGCGTGATCAGCTGGCACCGGACCCTGACCCACGCCGCCGACCTGATCCGGCGGGTCGGACTCGACGAGAGCCCGCACACCAGGATCGCCGATCTGGGCGTGGGCAAACAGCAGTTGGTCGAGATCGCCAAGGCGCTCGCCAAGAAGGTCAAGCTGCTCATCCTGGACGAGCCGACGGCCGCCCTGAACGACGAGGACAGCCGCAAGCTGCTCGACCTGATCCTCGCGCTCAAGGCGCAGGGCATCTCCTGCGTCCTCATCTCGCACAAACTGAACGAGATCGCCCGGGTCGCCGACTCCGTCACCATCCTGCGCGACGGGCGGACCGTCGAGACCCTCGCCATCGGCCCCGAGGGCGTCTCCGAGGAGCGGATCATCCGCGGCATGGTCGGCCGCGACCTGGAGCACCGCTACCCCGAGCGCACCCCGGCGGTCGGCGACGTCGCCTTCGAGATCGAGGACTGGAGCGTCCGGCACCCGATCGACCACCGGCGCACGGTGGTCGACGGCGTCTCGCTGAACGTCCGCCGGGGCGAGATCGTCGGCATCGCGGGGCTCATGGGCGCCGGCCGCACCGAACTGGCCATGAGCGTCTTCGGCCGCTCCTACGGGCGCTGGACGGGCGGCCGGGTACGGCTGGACGGCCGCGAGATCCGCACCCGGACGGTGCCCGAGGCGATCGGGCACGGCATCGCGTACGTGACCGAGGACCGCAAGCGGTTCGGCCTCGTCCTCGACGACGACATCACCCGGAACATCTCGCTGAGCGCCCTCGGCAAGGTCGCCCGGCGGGGCTGGGTCGACCGGCACGAGGAGGCGCGGGTCGCCGAATCGTTCCGGCGGACCATGAACATCAAAGCCCCCTCGGTGGTCACGCAGACCGGCAAGCTCAGCGGCGGCAACCAGCAGAAGGTCGTCCTCAGCAAGTGGATCTTCGCCGAGCCGGAGGTGCTGATCCTCGACGAGCCCACCCGGGGCATCGACATCGGCGCCAAGGCGGAGATCTACACGGTCATCGCCGAACTCGCCGCCCAGGGCAAGGCGGTCCTCGTCATCTCCTCCGAACTCCCCGAACTCCTGGGCCTGTGCGACCGCATCTACACCATGGCCGCGGGCCGGATCACCGGTGAGGTGAACCGCGCGGACGCCACCCAGGAATCCCTCATGCGCCTCATGACCATGAGTGCGGCATCCCCCGACAAGCAGGTGTGAGGCATGGCCCAGACCAAGACCACCCCGGACACCACGCCCAGCGGAGCGCGGACCGGCCCCTCCCCCTCGGCGGGCGCGGTGCTGGCCCGGGCGCTGCGCGGCAACCTGCGGCAGTACGGAATGCTGCTCGCGCTGGCGCTGATCGTGCTGCTCTTCCAGTTCTGGACGGACGGCATCCTGCTCCAGCCGCTCAACATCACCAACCTGATCCAGCAGAACGGCTACGTCCTCATCCTGGCCATCGGCATGATGATCGTCATCATCGCCGGGCACATCGACCTGTCGGTCGGCTCGCTCGCCGCCTTCGTCGGGGCGGCCGCGGCGGTGATGATGGTCGAGCACCGGATGCCCTGGCCCCTGGCGCTGACGGCCGGACTGCTGATCGGGGCTCTCGCCGGCGCCTGGCAGGGGTTCTGGATCGCCTATCTGGGGATCCCCTCGTTCATCGTCACCCTGGCCGGCATGCTGCTGTTCCGCGGCGGGACCCAGATCCTGCTGCACGGCCAGTCGGTGGCGCCGTTCCCCAAGGGCTTCCAGAACATCAGCAGCGGATTCCTCCCCGAGGCCGGCCCCCACACCGACTACCACAACCTCACGCTGCTGCTGGGCCTGGCGGTGCTGGCCGTGACGGTCGTGCAGGAGCTGCGCGGACGGCGGCGGGCCGCCTCGTACGGGCTGGAGCCGCTCCCGGCCGGGCTGTTCCTGCTGAAGCTCGGGGCGATCACCGCGGCCGTGGTCGCGTTCACGCTGCTGCTGGCCAGCTACCACGGCGTGCCGGTCGTCCTGGTGATCCTCGGCGTCCTGCTGGCCGGATTCGGCTACGTGATGCGCAACTCGATCCTCGGCCGGCACACCTACGCCATCGGCGGCAACGAGGCGGCGGCGCGGCTGTCCGGGGTGAAGAGCAAGCGGGTCGTCTTCCTGGCCTTCGTGAACATGGGCGTCCTCGCGGCCCTGGCCGGGATGGTGTTCGCCGCGCGGCTCAACGCCGGTACGCCGCAGGCCGGCATCAACTTCGAGCTCGAGGCGATCGCCGCCGCCTTCATCGGAGGCGCCTCCGCGAGCGGCGGTGTCGGTACCGTCCTCGGCGCGCTCACCGGCGGTCTGGTGCTCGGCGTGCTGAACAACGGCATGTCACTGGTCGGGGTGGGGACCGACTACCAGCAGGTGATCAAGGGTCTGGTCCTGCTGGCGGCCGTCGGCTTCGACGTCTACAACAAGCGCAAGGCCCAGGGCTGATCCCGTGGCGACGTGCACCGGACCGCACGGCTGTGCCAGCCTGGACACCATGTCGATCATCGCCACCGCCGCGGTGCTGCTCATCGCCGCCGTGCACCTCTTCATCATGGTCCTGGAGATGTTCCTGTGGACCGGCCCCAGGGCCCGGGCGGCGTTCGGGACCACCCCTGAGTTCGCCTCCGCGACGAAGACCCTCGCGGCCAATCAGGGGCTCTACAACGGCTTCCTCGCCGCGGGCCTGGTGTGGGGCGCCGTCGCCTCCGATCCGGTGGGCTTCCAGGTGAAGGTGTTCTTCCTGGCCTGTGTGGCCGTGGCCGGCGCGTACGGAGCCGCCACGGCCGGCCGGAAGATCGTCTTCGTCCAGACCGTTCCGGCCCTGGCCGCGCTGGCCCTGGTCCTGGCGGCCCGCTGACGCACGCCGCCGCACCGCCCGTGAGCCCGGCCGCTCCCCCGGCCGGGCTCACGCGTGCGCCGGGCGGTTCAGCCCGTCGGCAGGCCCGTCCGCGGCCGGCCGGCGGGGATCCCCTCGGCCTCGGGGGCGGCCGGCTTGCGCATCCCCTTCAGGACGACCACCAGGCCGCCGGCGGCCGCCCATGCCGAAGGCCATCACGGCACCGAGCGGGGCACCGAGCAGGACGGCGGGGGAACCGGAGAGGCCGTTCAGCCAGCCGGTCAGGACGTTCATCGCCGAGGCGATCGGCGAGCCGACCACCACGAACATCAGGCACAAGGTCCGCTCGCGCCTCGGGGGACCCTGACCCCGGGCGGGGCTCCACGGCCGAAAGCCGCTCCCGCGACCGGGATGTCGTACCGGTTCGCGGGAGCGGCTTTCCGTGCTGTTCCTGTCGCGCGCGTCAGCCCGGGTGGTGGGCGGGCGCCCGCTTCAGGGGGACGGTCAGGACGGGTCGCCGTACTGGAGGCCGCGTCCGTTGGTGCCGACGTAGACGCGGCCGTAGGTGTCGGGGTCGCCGGTGATGACGCCGACGCTTCCGATACCGCCCCACTGGTGCGCGTCGTCGTTGACGCGGAGCCAGGTGGCGCCCTGGTCGGTGGAGCGGAAGACGCCGGTGACGTCCTTCACGGTGCCGATCAGGTAGAGGGCCTGGTAGGAGGCGCCCGGTGCGGCCTTGCCGAAGCCGAGGGCGGAGGCGGACCGCACCGTGGTGAGCGTGGTGAAGGTGCGGCCGCCGTCGGTGGAGTGCAGCAGCCCCTTGGCGCCCCCGGCGATCCACAGGTCGCCGGCGGCGCCGGGGACGGCCTTGAGCCGGCCGTCGGGCAGCTGGGTGGCGCGGGTGGTGAAGGTCGCGCCGCCGTCGGTGCTGGCGTAGAGCGTGCCACCGGCCAGTGAGTAGAAGGTCCTGGCCGAGGAGCGGTCGGCGACGACCACGGCGTCCGTGCCCAGGCCGCTGACCTTCGACCAGCTCGCCCCCCTGTCGGTCGAGCGGTACGGGACCTGTCCGGCCTGGGTCCAGACGATGGCCGAGCCGTCCGCCGAGAGCGCCACGTGGCCGCTGTCGGCGCTGCCCACCGGCTCCGACGCGAAGCCGTTCCAGCTGACGCCGCCGTCGGTGGACCAGGCGCCGTCCTTCTCGCCGCCCTTGCCGACCCGGACCATCACCGCGGGGTTGGACTGGGCGAAGTCGATGCCGGTGCTGTTGGCCATCGTCGGGTTCTTCAGCCGGCCGGCGGGCACCTCGGTCAGGGAGCCGTGGCGGAATCCGCCCTGGTCGCCCATGGCCGTGATGACCTGGGCGCCGCCGGGCGGGGCGATCGCGTCCAGCAGTGCGGTCTCCTCCAGCCCCCGGGCACCCACGCTCCAGTGGCTGGTGCCGCCGCTGTCGGAGGCGTTGGCGTCCTTGCTGCGCAGGATGCCGCTGCCGGTGCCGTACAGCGCGTGCCCGGAGTCGAAGGGATCGATGGCCAGGGCGGTCATCCAGTGCCCGGTGCCGGTCCCGACGTAGGGAGCGGCGGAAGCGTCCCGTACCGAGGAGTCGGCCAGGGCCTTCCAGGTCGTTCCGCCGTCGGTGGTCCGGTAGATCTCGTCCTGCGGCCACCAGCGGTCGAGGGTGGTGACCATCACCGTGGAGGGCTTGCGCGGGTCGACGGCCAGACCGGAGAACCCGTAGCTGCCCTGGGACGGGGAAACGTTCTTCCACGCCCCGCCGGCCGGGGTGTGCTTCCACACCGAGCCCCCCGTCACGCCGTTGGGTCCCAGGGCGTTGGTGTAGGACACGTACAGCGAGCCGTCACCGGAGAGCACGCCGTGCTGCGGCAGCTGGCCGGTGGGCTGCCCGGGGACCGCCTGCCAGGTGCTGCCGCCGTCGGTGGAGCGGTACAGGGAGGTGGACTTGTCGGCGACGCCGACGTAGACCGTCCTGCTGCCGGCGGGGCCGTACGTCACGAAGGAGATGCCCGCGCCGCTGCCCGCCCCGTCCTTCACCGGGAAGGTGGAGACCTGGCTCCACGTCGCGCCGTGGTCGGTGCTGCGCCAGAGGCCGTTCTTACGGGTGCCCAGCAGCAGGGTGCCGTTGTCCGAGGGGTTGACCGCCAGCCGTTCTCCGGCCCCGCGGCCGTCCTCGTTGCCGCCCAGCTTGAAGGGGAGCTCGGTGCGCTGGAAGGTGCGGCCGCGGTCGGTGGAGCGCAGGATCGCGCCGTTGCCTGCCCAGTTGTTGGTGTAGGTGCCCGCCGCGAGGTAGAGCCGGCCCGGGTCGACCGGGTCGGTGGCCAGCGCGTCGATGCCCAGCAGGTTCCAGTCCTTCTCGCCGAGCCAGTCGGTCAGCGGGATCCACTGCTCGGCGCCGGTGTCCCAGCGGTAGGCGCCGCCCATGTCGGTCCGCGCGTACAGCAGGCCCTTCTCCCGCGGGTTGAACACCAGCCCGGTGACGTAACCGCCGCCCACCACCTGGGCGTTGCGCCACGTGTACGGTCCGGATCCGGGCGCCTTGCCGCCTGCCGCCTTCACCAGCTTCCACTGCTGGTTGGCGCTGCCGTGGCCGGGATACTGGATGACGGCCGCGCCATCGGCCGTGGAGCCTCCGGAGACGTCCAGGACCTGGCCGCTCTTGCGGGAGGTGAGGATGACGGCGTCGGAACCGCTCACCTCGTCGATCCGCCATTGCTGGGAGGTGGCGAAACTGTCGCTCTGCTGCTCGGCGGCGGCCGCCCGGCCGGTCGAGTCCCCCGCTATGCCGAGGACTTTGCCGCTGTTGCGGTTGACCAGCTCGTAGTAGCCGTCCCCGGTGGGGCGCAGCTTCCATTGCTGGTTGGCGGTGTTCTGGTCGGTCCACTGCTGGACGCGGGTGCCGTCGGCGGTGGAGAAGGCATTGACGTCCAGCACCTTGCCGCTGCGTACGGAGACCAGCCGGTAGTAGGCGTCGCCGTCGACCGTCGCGGCCTGCGAGTCGTCCTGGACGAACAGGAGGTACGGCACGAGGACGGCGGGCACGCCGAGCAGCAGTCCGGTGCCGGCCCAGCGACGGCGGTGACGCCCGCGGCGCCCGCCGTTGGTGGGGTGGTTCATGGTGAGGTGTTCTCCTTGCATGTCACCGTGGGACGGGCAGGTCAGCGCTGCAGGGTGAGGACACCCGGCCGGTACGGCAGTCGGTCGTAGGGGCCGCCCGCGGTCGGGGACTTGCCCTGGTAGAGGAACTGCAGGTGGCAGGGGTCGATGGTCATGGTCTGGTCGGGGTTGTCGCGGACCAGGTCACCGTGGCTGATGTCGTTGGTCCAGGTGGCACCGCTGTTCGCCTTGCCGGCGAAGGGGTTGCCCTCACTGCCTGCCTGCGGGGTCCACGGACCGTTCAGGCTGGAGGCCGTGAACGAGCGGAAGTAGCGGACCTGGTTCGCACCCCTGGCCTCGACGATCATGAGGTACTGGTTCTGGCCCTTGACCTTGTAGACCTGCGGCGCCTCGAACAGGTTGTCCGGCGTGTCGCTCATGACGGTCGTGTACGAGGAGCCGAAGTTGCCGGGGAAGTTCCCGATCGGCATGCTCGCCCGGTAGATCTTGCCGTTGTCACCCGCGAAGAACAGGTACATGTTCTTGTCGTCGGCGATCAGGGTCTGGTCGATCGGGCCGGTCGGGGATTCGGTGCGGGGGATGCTGCCGGTGAACAGCGGCTGCGGCGCGGACCAGCCGTTGGGGTTGGCCGGGTCGCTCGACGTGCGGTAGATGAAGGGCCACTGACCCCACTGGTACGCCAGCACCCAGATCTTCTTGGGTGCGAAGTAGAACAGCGTGGGCGCCACCGCAGGCTGGTTCATCCCGGTCTGGCCGGCCGACGCCATGTCCGACCAGTTCGTGAAGGGGGCGAACATCATCGAGTTGTAGGACGATCCCGAGAAGTTGGAGCCGTAGACCAGGTGCTTGCCGTTGTACGTCACGGTGGTGAAGTCCTTCAGCGAGGCCCACCCGTTCGCGGGCTGCGCCAGCGCACCGGTCGACGTCCATCGGTACGTCGACGGAAGGGCGCACGTGCCGCCCGTCGGCGCGGGCGTCGTCGGGGTCGGCGTTCCGGGGCCGGTCCACTTCTGGTTGGCGCCGGACCAGCAGGAGTGCAGCTGGATCCTGGTGCGGTTGGCGGTGCCCGCGCCGACGGCGTCGAGGCACAGCCCGGACTGGACGCCGGCGATCGTGCCGTCGGTGTTGATGTTCCACTGCTGGCCGGCGCCGCCGGTGCAGTCCTCGATGACCACCGCGGTGCCGTTGGCGGTGCCGTTGGCCTTGGCGCTCAGGCACTTGTTGCCGTACACCGTCAGCTGCTTGCCGGCGGTGTGGGTCCAGCGCTGGTTGGCCTGCCCGTTGCAGTCCCACAGCTGGGCCTGCGTGCCGTTGGCGGTGCTGGAGTTGTCGATGTCGATGCACCGGCCGGAGGCGACGCCCTTGATGGCCCCGGGACCGGTTCCGCCGGTGGCGCCGGGGGCGGCCTTGAGTGCGTTGACGACGGCGGTGTAGGCCGGCTTGGGCTTGCCCTTGTCGTCGAACAGCAGGGGGCTCTCGCCGCGACGCCAGGAATCGCTGTCACGGATGCCCCACACCGTGATGCCGGTGCACCGGGCCACGGACGTGCAGGCCTTGACCGTGTCGGCGTAGTGGGCGGGTGAGGCCTGGGCGATGTCCAGCTCGGTGATCTGCACGTCGACGCCGAGGGCGGCGAAGCTCGACAGGGTGGTCCGCAGGCTGGCCGGCGGGCCGCCGGGGCCGAAGTGGCTCTGGAATCCGACGCAGTCGATCGGCACGCCGCGGGACTTGAAGTCCTTGACCATGGCGTAGACGCCCTGGGTCTTGGCGTCCGACCAGTTCTCGATGTTGTAGTCGTTGTAGCAGAGCTTGGCCGCGGGGTCGGCCGCCCGGGCGGTGCGGAACGCCTCCTCGATGAAGCCGTTGCCCAGCACCTTCTGGAACACCGAGTCGCGGTGCTGGGTGGAGCCGTCGGCGAACGCCTCGTTGACCACGTCCCAGGCGTAGATCTTGCCCTTGTAGTGGGTCATCAGGGCGGTGATGTGGTTGTTCATCACGCTGCGCAGCGTGTTCGCGTCGCCGATCGATCGGACCCAGGCCGGGAGTTGCGCGTGCCAGACCGCGGTGTGGCCGCGCAGGCGCTGGCCGTGTGCCGTGGCATGGCCGACGATCCGGTCGGCGGAGCCGAAGGTGAAGGTGCCGCGGGACGGTTCGGTGGCGTCCCACTTCATCTCGTTCTCCGGGGTGATCACGTTGAATTCCCGGTCCAGGATGGTGGAGTACGCCGAGTCGCCCAGCCTGCCGGCGGCCACGGCGGTGCCGAAGTACCTGCCCGAGGGGGCCGCCTGGGTGCCCAGGGGTGTCGCGGCTCCGGCGGAGCTGGGCAGGAGCGTCACGACGCCCGCCACCAGCGCCGCGGCCGCCAGTGCCGTCGTCACCGTCCGGCGCGGCCGGGTCAGCCGGTGTGTGCCCTTCATGATTCACCTCGGGGGTCGCGGTTCGCCTTGGGTGCCGCGGTCGTCGTCCGCGGGCCGGGCGCCGGGGGGTGGTGGATGTGTCGTCTCATCGGGGGGGCTTTCTTCAGGCGATACGTACGGGAAGCCGGGGGAGCCTTACGCGCCGTCACGTCGTGGTGGTGCGGCGGAAAGGAAACCCCACGAAGTGGAGGCTTCCGAGCGCGTGGCCTCGTAACGAAAAAGTCGTCCCGCCCGGAGGATTTCCGGGTGATGCATCTCGCAGCCGGAAAGTGTTATGACGAGCCGCGCTCCCTGGTCGTCCCCGGGAAAAGGAGGCCGCGCTGACGCCGGTGAGGGTTCTCGGAAGTTTCTCCGGCAGCCTGTCGGGCGAGGGCCGGCCGAGCGATCAGCCTTCGGGCCGGGCCGGGTGCGGGCGTACCCGAGGAGCGCGTGTCAGCCCTGGGACTTGCGCACGATGAAGGAAGCCTGTCCGGCGAAGGCCCGGGTGCCGTCGGAGCCGTCGAGCCAGATGCCGCCGTCGCGGTGGCGGATGACCGATCCCGGGTAGTTGTGCGCGTGCAGGGTCACCGACCCGGCAGCCGCCGCGGGGCGCGGACAGAAGGTGGCGTCCTCGCGGAAGAGTGCGCTGCCGTCGTCGGTGCTCAGCCGGAGGCGCAGCTCACGGTGGCGCAGATAGCGGCCGTCGGCCGCGCGGAAGGTCACGCATCGTGTGTCGGCCAGTCCCCGGACGACCGTGAAGGTGATCCGCTGCCGGGCCTGCGCGCTGCTGGAGGCGGAGACCCGGCCGAGCGTCGCGAAGTCGTCGGCGTACGAGAGGTACAGTCCCGGTTCGTCCACGGACTCCAGCGACTGCGCGCCCAGCGGAACGGTGCCCGCGACGGCGGACGGACTCACCTGGGACGGTGACGGGGACGGGGTCGGGGACGGTCCGGCTGACGCGGTGCTGCGCGACGGGACCGGCGCGGGACCGCCGGCCGTGGGGGCGGCGGTGACGCCGGGCTCCCGGTGCGCCGGTTCGGGCCAGGCGGCGTAGGTGGCGGCCCCGGCGATGAGCACCGCGCCGGTGGCGAGGCTCACCAGCGGATGAGCGGTCACCACGGGCAGCTTTCCCATCAGCGCGCCGGGCAGACCGCCTCCCCCCGTCGCCGTGCCGGCGGCGGCGGGTGCCATGGCGAGCCCGGCGGAGCTCGCGGCCGCACCCGACAGCAGGCCCTTGGCGGCCAGCGCGGCGACGAGCCCGGCCGGGACGGCCAGCGGTGTGAGGGTGAGCAGCAGCAGCTCGTCGGCAGGGACCCGCTGCGTCGTCGTGGCCCCGCAGACCGGGCAGTCGCGGGTGTGCCGGGCGATCCGCTTGCGCCACACCGAGACACGGTCGCCGTCCCAGCCGACGACGGTCTCGTCCAACCCCGGACAGCGCGGGTCGGCCTCCAGCGCGGCGACGATCGTCCGGCTCAGGTCGAGCTGCTCGCGCATGCGCTGCAGGCGCACTCCGACGTGGGCCGCGGTGAGCCCGGTCGCGGCGGCGATGTCGTCACGGCTCAGCAGGCCGGCGCACTCCTGCCACCACAGCGACAGCAGCACCCGGTGGTCGGGGTCGAGCCACCGGCCGGCTTCGACGACCCGGCGCCGCTCCTCCGACAGGTGCAGACGCAGCATCGTCGCGTCCTCGGGTTCGGCGCCGGCATCCGGTATCCGGAGCGCCTCGTCGATGACCGCGGTCCGGTCGGCGAAGGCGCGTTGCCGCTGCCAGTGCGTGGTGATCTGGCGGAGCGTGATCGCCACCAGCCAGGACCGGAAGCTCTCGGGGGTGCGCAGGGCGGGCAGGTCGCGCACCACGCGCAGCAGGGTCTCCTGGACGACGTCGTCGGCGTCGGCGTCCGCGCTCAGGGCCCGCCGGACGATGTTGTAGACCAACGGCAGGTAGGCGGCGATCAGCTCCTCGCGCGCCCGGTCGTCACCGGCCTGCGCCGCGACGACCAACGCGGCGTGGTCCGCATCCATGAGCCCCATTCCCACCTTCCTCCGCGCAGCCGTCCGCCGAGCACGGCGTCACACCCTAGCCCCCAACGGTATGCGGCCAAAGCCGGTGCCCTGAGCCACCGTTCGCCCCGGAAGCGGATGGCTGGGTGCCAAAGCCGCCGCCCTTGCACCAGCCCCGCCGGCACCACGAAAACCGTGCGCCGCACCCCACGGCCTACGGCATCACGTGATGATCAGCGCACTCGACCCCGGGGCTTCAGATGAGTCGGCGGGAGTTCCGGCGCCGGAAGCGGAGGGCCGTCGTAGCCCTTGACCTCGCCGAAGCGGGTGCCCTTCATCCAGTCCTCGCGGGCCTGGGCGATGTCTTCGTGGGAGCGGCCGATCCAGTTCCAGAACCATTGGATCTCTGAGCATTTCCGCAGGTCAGAGCATCACGAGTCTCTGGAAGTAAGCAAAAGTCAGCATCCGTGCCTCGCTCAGCGGCACGTTTTCGCCGAAACATGACCACGCAACAGGCACTCGAACGATGAGCCCAGCCGCTCGTCGTATCCGCCGTCACCACCGAGTTCACGTGGTGTGTCATCGGGAAGGGATGGAAGACTCAGCGGGCGCGGGCCTCTAGCAGTAGACCTGGGGCCGTTCCCTAAGCTCGCATCGTCAGGTCCGCCTGCCGGGCTCGGCCTGGTGAACGAGGGCTCCCGACCCATCCGACTCCCGAGCCCTCCCACAAACTCCCATCACACCCGGATCCCACCGCCCAGCGGGGCGAGGCGCACCAAGATCCGGACCAATTCTGGACCAGACCTCTCCAAAGAGCCGTTCCGCCCATCGTTTTCGCTGGTCAGCGCAGGTGCTGCTGCTGTACCAGCAACAGACCAAGAATTTGTTGGCCCTTCCTGACAGGCATCGTCGTCGCCCGTGGTCGCAGGCTGGAGGTCTCCCCCCTTCCGCCTCCGGCGGCGATCACTATGCGCACCAGCGTCGGTCCTGGCCGGATCTACCACCGCTGTGGCTGCAGAAATGCCCAGCACCGCCATCGGCGCACACTGCCTCCACCTGGCCACCCACAGCCGACACGGCGCCTGGGGCTTCGCCGTCGACGTTCCCACCGCCGACCGCCGCCGCACTCACGGTCCGCCGCCGTGGATTCGCCACGCACCCCTCTCGGTACGGTGTCCCGGCGGCGTCTGCGGGCCGGTCACAGCTGGCCGCACCTGCCCGCTCGCCCCCGACCCTGCCCCGTCTCGCCGGCCTTTCACGCCGCTCACTGCGCGAGGTCCCCGACGCCGATCAGTCCACCTCAGCAGTCCATCGCGACAGGTCATAATTGGGGCGAGGCAGGGGGGCACATGAATCCGTCGTTTTCTAACCAGTTCAACGTCCAAGCGATGCTGGACGGAACCCGTCCCGTCCAGTTCGGAACGAACGTACTGGCGGGTCTCGTTGCGGGGATAGACAGCCTTCGGAAGGATCTCGAGCAGCAGCCGCGGTCGCGCAGCTTGGGGCCAGCCATGCTCGGAGCCTTCATGTGGGTAGACGACGCCGAGCTGCTTCAGCGTGTCGCCGAGTTTCCCTCGGCGTGTGTGGTCGTGAGCAAGCAGCAGCGCGGCAAGCACCAACAGGAGCGGCTGCGCAAGGTGGCAGAGGCCGTGTGCGACGCTGCTGGCTTTCCTACTCGTGCCCTGCCGGAGCTGGAGGAACTGCGCCCCCGGCAGGACGGCGCAGCGCCAGTCGTTGGGCCGTGGTCGTTGCCGGAGCAGATCCGGCTCTCCGCTGTGCGCACGCTGGGCTACCGCAAGGACGGTAAGCACCTGGTCCCGATCCTCCACACCAAAATGCTTCTCCTGGGTGAGCTGTGGTGGCACGACGAGGATCCTCTGGGAGGTGTGGCCGATGTCGTCGGCTTCACGCCTCAACGGCTCTGGCTGGGAAGCGCGAACGGCACGGAAAGCTCCCGCCGTAGCCTGGAGTTCGGACTCTGGATAGACGATCCGGTCTTGATGAAGGCAGCGCAGACGTTCCTGGTCGAGGTGCTGGCACAGTCCGAGGAGCTGGATCCGGACAGTGACGACCTGACGCCCGACCTCATGGTGCCGGACTACGACGACGAGGCCATGTGGGAAGCAACGGCTTCGTTCGCCGGCGATGAAGATGAGAGCGCCGACTCCGAGCCCGGCTCGTGAGCAGCACGGGCGAAGTCGTTGCCGTTGGCTCGCCGCGCTTCACCCTGCACACATTGGGGTGGCGGGCCTTTCAGGACCTGTGCGCGGCCGTGCTGCGCGAAGTGTGGGGGCAGTCCGTGCAGGCGTTCGCCGACTCCAATGACGGAGGTCGGGACGGTGCCTTCTACGGCACCTGGAGATCACCGGATGGACCTGGGCCCCTCGGCGATGTCCCGGCAGGGCCGTTCGTTCTCCAGTGCAAGCACTCCAAGAAGGCCGATGCCACGCTGTCCCCGTCGGAGCTGGACGACGAGTTCACCAAGGTCGCCGCGTTGGTCGAACGCGGTGTGTGCGGAACGTGTGTGCTGCTGACCAATGCACGGGTTACCGGCACCTCCGAGGAAGAGATTCGCCACGACTGTGTGCGTCCGGGGTCGCGCATCCACTGGTCCTCGATGGACAGTGGCTCAGCGACATGATCGCCTCGCACCGCGGTCTGCGGATGTTTGTTCCCCGTGTCTACGGACTCGGCGATCTTTCACAGATCCTCGACGAGCGCGCCTACGCCCAAGCCACCCTCCTCATGGCATCCGCGCCCGAGCAGGTGGCCACGTTCGTCGTCACCAGCGCCTACCGGAAAGCAGCCCGCGCCCTGCGCGACCACGGCTTCGTGCTGCTCCTCGGCGACCCTGCCGTCGGCAAATCCGTCATCGCACTGATGCTGGCCATCAGCGCCGCCGACAACTGGGGCTGTCCGGCCGTCAAGGCCCGGACCTCGGAGGACCTCGTCCAACGCTGGAACCCGCATGAGAGGGAACAGTTCTTCTGGCTCGACGACGCGTTCGGTGCGGTCCGTCACGAAGAACACCTCACCCATGCCTGGGCGCGCGATCTGCCCCACGTCATGAGTGCGATCAAGAACGGCGCCCGGGTGGTACTTACCTCCCGCAGCTACATCTACAACGAAGCCCGGCCCCTGCTGAAGACGTACGCCTACCCCCTCCTGCACGAGCAGCACGTCACCGTTGATGTCGCCGAGCTCACCCGCACGGAGCGCCAACAGATCCTCTACAACCACATAGCCGCCGGCGACCAGCCCAACGACGTACGAACGCAGATGAAGCCGCATTTGGAGGCTGCCTCTGATGCCGCCCCCTTCCGCCCTGAGGCCGCTCGCCGGCTGGGGCTCGCGGCATTCACACGCGGCCTGCCGCTGACCCGGCAGGGAATCACGACGTTCATGGTCGAGGCCCAGCAACTTCTCAGCGATGTCTACGACCAACTCGACCCCCACGCCCAAGCAGCACTCGCACTCACCTACGCAACCGCCAAAGGCAAGAAGACAGTGCCCGGCCTGCCCAACCCCATCGACCTCGATGCCGCCGACCGGGACATCATCGAGAGGGCCGGCTCGACACCGGCCGGGGTCAGCAAGGCCCTCGGCGCAGTGACCGGGACCTTCCTTCGCCTCACCACGTCCCCCGAAGGCCAGTCCTACTGGACGTTTCATCACCCCACCCTCCGCGAAGGATTCGCGGCCTGGTTGACCACCCAACCGCACCTTCTTCCCTTGATCCTCATGGGAATGGACGACCAGGCCCTTCTGACACGAACCGACTCCCCCGGCCGGGCCAGCGAACAACGCCAGGGCACCCTGCTGCGAGTTCCGCCATCGCTCTACCGGGAGGTCGCCCGCCGAATTGCTGTGCTCCGCCAGCAACCTCGCGGTCGCCTCGAGCCTTGGCAGCGGCATTACGACCGGCAGCAGGCCGTACGGGCGTATCTGGTACACAACAGCTGTGATGCCTTCCTGCGCGCTTACACACAGGAAGATCCACAGGTCTACGAAGAATTCCTGGCATTCGACTCGCCTGCGGAGCACGACTCCCGGACCACCCTACTCGGCAAACTTCACCAGGCCGGTTGCCTACCCGAGGAGATTCGACAACGTGCCGTGGCTCGGATGAAAGAGCTTGCCGTGTCCAGCCCCGACGCCGCCTGGATCGAAGACGAGGACTGGCAGAAGAAGGTCTGGAGCATGCTCCTCACGGAGAAGGACCGCGAGGAGCTGTTCACACACGTCCGCCAAGATCTCCTACCCCGCCTGTGGAGCCTGGTCGACGGCTGGCTCAAGGATGCCACCGGGGACGACGACGACCCCGTCGACACTGCCTTGTTCTGGTACAGCAGGGCCTTCGAACGTCGAGATGACTTCGATGTTGCAGCAGACTTCGACGCAGCGGGCGAGATGTACAACGACGAGCGGCGATCGCGGCCACCGAGCAGCAGCAGTTGGACGCCTAGCAGCGGAGGTCAGTCAGACGATCTACGGGCAGGAGCCACCCGCACAGACTCCAGCCGCAGCCTTTTCGACGACATCGACCATTAGCGTCGGATCACCGCCCGGTGGCCCGTTGGGCGCTCGCAGGTCGGCCCTCATCGTCGCCGCAGCGGTAGACCGGATGAGTCTGCCGTGCGCGCGTTACGGCGATGGGCCGATCACCGCCGCACCCTTGAGGCCATGGCCTGGAAGCACCGCACCAACTCCCCTTGGCGGGAACTGCTCGACAAGCTCGGCCCGTTCCAGACCGCCCACAAGCGGCTGATCCGGTGGGGAGTCGACGGCACCTGGGAGACGAGCCTGGGAGTGGACGGGGGGTTGGCCACCGGCATGATCGGGCGCCGGGGGCCGGAGTCAGCCGCCTGTTCGTTGCGGGCGGGTGAGGCCGTGGCCGGAGAGATGCAAGGAGATTCATCGGTGAGCTGGCACGAGCACCACGACAGGCAGTTTCTGCGGCTGCGGGCGAGGGAGCCCGAGGTCGCGGCTTGGGCTGCAAGGAGGCGGATGCCGGTCGGGGCGCTGGACGGCGTGGGTGTTCTTCTGGATGCCGAGGCTCCTGCCTGTCACCTCTGGTGGATACCGGACGGTCCCATGCTGGAGCCTCGGGAGATGTACCTGGCGGTGGTGTACTGGCAGTGCGGTCACTGCGCGATCTGCGGGTCGCCGTACAACTACCGGCGCGCGGTGCGGGACTTCGACCCGGTCACGAGGTATGAGCGCGGCATGCTGTGTCCAGACTGCAAGGCTGACGTGGACTCGGGTAGGGGTGATCGGAGGCTGCGCCTGTATCGCGAGCTGCCGCCGGCTGCGATCCTCGGCGTGGTCAGTCGGAGGGTCGGACTCGACGAGCGGTGGCAGCGGCTCGGTGTCGCCGAGCAGGATCACCGCCGGGAGCAACGTCTTGCGGCTGCACGGGCCGCGAGCATGACCGATGTCCGGCTCACCGAGTTGCACGAGCGAATGGCTCGGGTGGGCCTTCCCGACGCGAACTACGACACGCACTGCGGGTGCGGTCCATCGGTCACCTGTGCGGCTCGCTGCATCGAGTCCCGGAAGTGGCGGAAGGCCGCTGTCGAATCAGGGATTGTCTCCAGCGACGAGGACATCGAGCGGCTGGATGAGACATACCGGTGGGCATCCGAG
The DNA here is from genome assembly GCF_040651895.1 of Streptomyces sp. NPDC048352. NCBI lineage: Bacteria > Bacillati > Actinomycetota > Actinomycetes > Kitasatosporales > Streptomycetaceae > Streptomyces > Streptomyces sp. NPDC048352. The sequence goes on along the minus strand of NZ_JBEZKZ010000010.1, from coordinate 22,462 downwards.
AGGGCGGCGCAAGGGCGTGGGAGGAGGGATCCCCTGACTCCGGTGGTCTCGCCACCGCTGGACTCGCTGAGCGATGTGGATGGGCTGGATGGGCGGCTGTTCGAGCAGTTTGTCGCCGAGCTGCTCCGCCAGAGTGGGGCTGAGGTCGTCCAGGCGTGGGGTGGGGCGAACGACAGAGGGGCGGACATAATCGCCGTCCTGCCCATCTACGGCCGGGTGGTGGTGCAGTGCAAGCACAGGTCGACGGGACGGCCGGTGACGCCGGACGAGATGTACTCCTTGAATGGGACGGCCCGGCCGGAGCACGGCGCGGACACCGTGATGATGGTGACGAACTCGACGTTCACCTCGAAGGCCATGCAGTTCGGGATTCGCCATGGGATCTACCCCGTGGACGGCTACGAGCTGGGTCGTTGGGCGTTCGGAGGGTGGCCTCTGCGCTCTGTCCTCGCCGTGATCGCCGAGCACCCTGATTGGCCGAAGGACGATCGCGAGGAAGGCGCGGACGAGCCGGCTCCCACACTTCCGGACCATCCGTAGCCACATCGCCCTCTTCAACACTCAGAGCTAGGCGTGGACGGGTGATCATGGCTGTCGTGGAGGCCTCATTGCGAGCTCGAAGGGAAGGCCTGACTCGGCAACGAGCTCGCCGAACAAAACGCCTGTCTCATCACAAGGGCGGACCAATCTCTTCGGCAGAAGAGAAGCCTCACGAGGGCCAAGGTCGCACGGCTCCGGATCCCCGTTCTGCGAGAGCTGCGCCTTCCCCGTCCAGCCGCCCTTCCGATGCGTGACCGCTTCATCGACCGGAAAACCCGCGCTACCAGCGACGATACACCTCTCGAAGCAGCGCCCCCTGGAGAGAATCTGAGGAGAGCGAGGCTCCCTTGGAGAGCGTCTGGGGAGAACCGAATGCCTGAGAGGGCTGCAAGACGAAAGCACCTGAGACACTCCTCCGGCCGCTCACAGTGCCTCATCGACCGATTCCCGCGGGTCAGTGCCCCAAGGGCGACGGCTTCAAGAAGATTTCCTCATTCTCCGGCGGACGAAGCTTGAGTGACGTTCAGCACCGAAATCAGCAGGGCTGCGTCATTGTCGCCAGCGTCTGCTGCACGGCGGAGGACCTTGCGGAGGTAGGGCTGGTCTGCGGGGTCGGTTAGCACCGTCGCGAGTGCGATCGCCGCATTGGGGTCACCTGCTTCAGCGGCCGCCTTCCACTGCGCGGTGGCTTCCTCCTTGCGGTCTGTCTGGCTGAGCACGTCGCCGAGTTGGAATAGGGCCTCCTCGTGCCCTTCCGCTGCCGCCCGGCGAAAGAAGTCTTCGGCCTCGGTGAGGCGCTTCTGCCCCTTGAGGAGGAGGGCCAGGTTGTACAGGGCGCTGGTGATTCCGGCATCGGCGGCTTCCCGGTAGAGCGACTCAGCAGGCTCCGGGCGATCACCGTCCCGATGGAGGTTCGCCAAGTTGAAGCAGGCGCGGGCATCACCCGTGTCGATCGCGCGACGGTACCAGTGGGTTGCCTGCAGCAGGTTTCCCTTCGTCTTCGCTGCATTGGCCAGGCAGAACATCGCCTCTCCATCACCCGTCTCCGCGGCCTCCCGTAGCAAGGGTTCCGCCTCGGTCCACCGGTCCTCTGCAAGGAGCAGCATCCCCCAGTTGACCAGTCCGCTTGCCTCCCCGGCGGCGTACGCGCGCGCATACGCGGCCTTGGCCTCGTCAGCTCGCCCGAGCTCGTCCAAGAGCACTCCAAGGTTGTACTCGGCGTCAGGGGCGCCAGCCAGGGCAGCGCTCCGCAGACAGGTCTCGGCGCAGGCGTACTCGCCCCTGTCCTTCATCAGCAGCCCGAGGTTGTTCCAAGCCTTCGTCTGCCCTCGTGCACCCGACTTCCGGTATGCCTCTTCGGCTTCTTCGTGGCGGCCTGTTTTGCACAGCAGGTTGCCGAGATTCATCAGGACCACTGCGTCGTCGGGGTTTGCTCGGGTCCGGAACACATGCTCTGCTTCCTCGTGCCGGCCCAGGTCATCCAGTGCGACACCAAGGTTGTTCGCTGCCTCGTCGAGGCCGGCGTCGGCGAGTGCTCGCCACAGGAACACGCCGATGGAAGGGGCGTGAATGCCGGCATTGAGCGCCACCTTGAACATGTCGTCCAGATCGCCGGCGGCCCCGAGCGCCTGGAACCAGGTGAACGGGTGGACAGTGATGCCCTCCACGTCGGCAGCGGCGGCCAGCTGGGGATGGGCCATCCAAGCGTCCTCGCCCGCCGGCATCAGCATGCTGCTGACGCCAAAGCGCACTTTGCCGGCCCAGGACAATGCGTCATCGGCCAGTTCGGGCCGCAGTACGGGACCGCCGCTGTCGGCGAGATAGGGTAGGTGGGCTTTGAGGAGCAGCGAGGTGGGCAGCGGGCCTGCGAGGCCGACCCGGAGGAGGTCGATACCGGCCCGGATCAGTGCAGCCCCCCGCGGCTGCCCGCCCGCCCGGTCGGCCAGCTTCAGTTCCTGCCACAGCCAGGGTCCAGTGGCCAGGCATTCGGCAACTCCGATGGCCGGGTCCGCCCGCGCCGCCTGGACGACTCGTGAGTCCGGCGCCGCAGCTGCCCGCTGGCGCTCGGCTAGGCTCCAGCGCCGATCGAGAACAAGGGTCTGCATCTGACGCAACACGGGCGATCCGTGCCAGTGTTCGTGGGCGGACGCGTCGAGCGTGGCCAAGACGATGGCCCTCGCGCGGCGCAATTCGCCGAGGCCGTGTGGCGTGAGGCAACGGCCGTCCTCTAGGTAGCGGTGCAACTTGTCGAGCCACAAGACGCAGGGCTCCGCTGCCGCAACGATGCCTGGGATCAACAACGGGACGTCTCCGGGCTGCACGGGGTGCACCAAGCGGTGGCCCGGCAGCTCCGCGCGTAAGGCTTCGTAGAGTGTTCGGGTCTTGCCCGCAGCGGAATCACCCACGATCACGAGCGCTCCGCCTGACTCAGCCGCCGCCTGCATCCGCTCTCGCACGACAGGATCGATGTCACGCGCTACATAGGGAGGCACGTCACCGTTTTCGGGCACGGCGAGGCCGGTATCGATCGGGCTGGTGTCCGCCACCCGAGGCCAGTTCAGCAGGGCGGCCAACGGGGCTTCGGGCTGGAACAGGGCTTCGATGGCAGGGTGCTGGTAGGAGTTGGTGTTGAGCCAGTTCAGATCGTGGCAGTCCAGTGTGAAGGGGAAGCCGTCGCGGAGTCCATCGAACCAGTCCCACTCATTCGGGGTAAGACGGAGTGGTACGACGAGAGTCCAACGCGTGGGCTCGCCCTCAGCCGCTCGTTTCAGTGATCGCTCCACCTGACGGCGCTGGACCGGCTTCAGACGCCCCGTGAAGCTCTTCACCTGGAAGACATGGCGTCCGCCTCCCTGTAGTAGAAGGACGGCGTCCTCCCCTCGATCACCGCCGGAACCGTCAACATGCCTAAGGCCGGGATAGACCATGGCGAGGAGCGTCGTCACGCCCTCTTCGAACGCCTGCCGTCCCCTGGCGAGCTCTTCCCAACGCGGCCGCACACCCATCGACCCAGTGTGCCGCGATCTCGACAAGGCGCACTGCTGGATCGGAGGATTCACCGGTGCAGTACTTGCCCGTTGCGGGAGGATTCGTTGCCAGCACGGCCCCTCCCGGCCGTTGTCAGAGCCGTCGGGCAGACTCAACAGGGGGCTGCAACGCACCAGGCGCTGAGCCGAAATGAGGGTTGGGCAATGACGGACGACGACGTCTTCTATCGAGGGCCGCTCGGGGAAATGGCTCAGGCCGAGGCTGGCTCGGCGGGTGTGGATCCGGCGGACCTCTACTTGGCGGCAATCAGCTGGTGGTCTGCGGCCGTCGCCCCCGCAGTCTCGGTCAGTTCATGGCCGGACGCCCCGGTGACGGTCTGGACGTCTCTGGTGCGTTCTGACATGTCCGAATGCGACATGCTTCATCACCTCCTCCACCGCCTCCTCAACGGGCCCGGCCCGTTGGCAGTCCACCCCGACGTTACGGATCAGAAGCTGCTCAGCGCGGCCTCCCACGCCACCCGCCGAGCGGACAACGCCGGCGCAGGCACGCCCACTCTTCTCCTGACCGGTTCACCGTTCACATCAGGTCGCGGCGGCTCCAAAATCAGCACGTCACTGGAAGCGCACTTGCGGCAGGCCTGGGACGGGCGCCACACCCTGCCCACGCGGGGCATAGGACGCTACCGAGCAGCCAGGAGACCCGTTCCACCGCACTTCGGATCCCTGTGGGACTTGTCCGCAAGCGAATGGCGGGGCTTCCTTTCCACGGACGCCGCCACCTATTCGCGCGTCCTGCACTTCGCCCGGCGGCCAGCGCCTGTCCCACGCCCCAACCCGTCGTCGGGCAAATGGCGTGACGAGCTCGCAACGGCGTACCGCTGGGCCTTCAACACCCGACCGGTTCTGACCTACACCACTCGCGCAAGGCGACAGTGGCACGCAATTCGCGAGGCCGAGTGCAGCTGGGCTGCCACCCTGCCCGAGCGGTACGCCGACTTCTTCGTCCGGATCGGCGATCACGTCTCCCGCGTCGCCGGAACGCTCGCGGCTACTGAACGCACCGCCATCCACAGCACGCACATCGAGGCCGCCTGGTCACTCGCCCGCCGCGCCGTCCTGGACACCGCGCACCTAGCCGCCATGGACCGCAGCACGGTGGAGCCGGTCGTCAGGGAGCTGGACGACCGGCTCTTCGGCATGGAAGCACTTGAGGACGAAGCCCCTGCAATTCGCTCGAGCACGCCTGAATCCGAACCATGGCGGCCGTCCGGCAGAGGTATACACAGGATTCGCCCGCAGACCGGCAGCAGTGCCGTGCGCAAACTCAAGCAGTGGTACCAGGACCGCTGCCAAATGTGCGCCCAAGTCCTGGCCCTGCCCTCACCGCGCCATCGCTACAGCGAAGCGGCCCACATCAGGGCCAGAGAGGACAACGGACCCGACATCGTCGAAAACCTGTTGTGCCTCTGCCCGACCTGCCACGTCCTCTTCGACACGGGAGCACGGGTCCTGACCGACGACCTCACGATCATCGACACCGTGACAGGTCAGTCCGGGAAAAGAATCGAACTCCACCGGTGGCACTTCATCGACTCCCGGTACGTTCGCCACCACCGTCAGCGCTGGACTGGCAACGACCTGACGCCGCCCGCAAGCGAGCCTTCGGCGCCACCCAAGCTCTGAGGCCCTCCACCGACGGCCATCGCTTCGAGACCTGGCCACGTAAGGATAATGCGCCTTCTCTCTTGCCCCCCCCACAACCAAGAACCGGGCCAGTTGCAGGCCAGCACCGGCCAGCTGAGGGCAGATACCTTCATTTGCCTGATCAGGAGCGGTTTGGCACGTGGACTACCAGCACTTCAAAAACCTGCTGGTCGTCTGCAGGAGTGGTCCAAGACGCCGCCCTTGGCGTGCTGACAAGGGAAGCCGCTGGTCACTGCCCGCCAGGCCATGGTGGTCGCGTGTAGTCGCAGGCTGAGGATATCAACTAGCTCCAGCTCATGGAGGTACAGCAGGACGCACATCGCCAACTGCGAAGGTGCAAGAGTCTTTGAATCGCAAGAGGCAGCAGTGTTGTGTGGCCTACCATGAGTCGCTGGCGATTGGACGGTCCCAAGTTCTGACCGCCCCAGTTGGGCCGCGAGTCCCGATGGCTGCTTGGTTCAGGCGAGACAACAGACCACGGCATGGCATGGTCCGGTGATCCGCTCCACGTTTACGTTGCCCAGGAGGACAAACTGCGCTTCATCGTGCTAGATCGAGACGGTCCCACGGACGACGGTTCTCGCGCCTGCTTGCTGGCGCCACGCGGCGATCCAGGGCCTGACAGCTATGCAGCGGACGATGAGTACATGACCCTCTATCAACTGCGGTTCCGTGACCACGGATCGCTCATCGAGTTGGGTGCGGTAAAGATCGGGTATGCCGACCTCATTCGGGGCGAGAGACCTCTCGAGGCAGGATCGTTCTCCACGCTCACAGGACTTGATCAGCGCCTGTACTGGTTTTCCGTGGGGCAGAGCGACCTTTATTACGAGAACATCCGCAGGCTTGGCAGTGAGACGCGGCACGCGGTCTTGAGCGGTCTGTGCGATATGGCGCTCGACCCCTCGGTCTTCACGACCGCCATGCAATGGGACGTCACACACACATCGCTGCTGCGCAGCCTCGAGTCACGGACGGTGGCAGCCCAGTTCCGGCGCATCGCGCAGGGCGGCCCCCGGCTCACGGCCTACCGCTTCGACTACCTGGGCCCCGCCGGGCACGGCAGCTCGGACGGCAGTACCACGAAACCCTGGCACCTCTCCTTTTCAGTCGAGCCGCATGCACAGCCCCCCACTAACATTCACGTGCTGATCGGTCGGAACGGGGTCGGAAAGACCACGGTGCTCGGCGACATCACCAGGGCCGTCGTACATCCGGAAGAAAACAGCGATGCCGTCGGGCGTCTCATCTGGAGCGAGGATGGACCCGGCTCCTTCGTTAACGTAGTCTGCGTGACCTTCAGCGCCTTCGACCCGGCTCAGGAGCAGTTCGAGTCGGAACAGGGCGCTGCTGAACAGGGTGAGCTGGAAGGCTGGGACGGTGCGCTGGACATTGCCGACGGGCAACCACCTCCCGCGGCCGAGGACAAAGTTGCGGGTGTCTCATACAGGTATGTAGGCCTCGCCAAGGTGGATGAGCTGGGTCGCCCGACTCGGGAGCGCAAGACGCGTCTTGACCTAAGCAAGGAGTTCGCGAAGAGCGTGGAGGAGGTTGTCGCCGCCGGCCGAGTCCACAGTTGGATCAAGGCGCTGGATTCGTTGGGTAGCGACCCGCACTTCTTCGAATCTCCGGTCCGCTCCTTCGCGCAGGCTCTCCTGGACCAAGGCGTGTTCGGCCGTACGAGCGACCGTGACACTGCTTTGGAGATCTTTTCCAGTCTCAGCTCGGGGCATGCGATTGTCCTGCTGACGATGACGCGTCTGGTGGAAACCGTCGCCGAGCGGTCGCTGGTGCTCCTCGACGAGCCTGAAGGACATCTGCATCCCCCGCTTCTGGCGTCCTTCGTCAGGGCCCTGTCCGACCTGCTCACTGACCGCAATGCGGTCGCAGTCCTGGGCACTCACTCGCCGGTGGTCCTGCAGGAGGTCCCGCGCTCCTGTGTCTGGAAGGTCAGCCGCCAGGGCACCATGCAGCCGGAGCGGCCATCAATCGAGACCTACGGCGAGAACGTCGGGGTTCTCACCCACGAGATATTCGGCCTCGAGGTCCGGCGGTCCGGGTTTCACGCCGAGATCGAGAAGGCAGTCCGGGAACTGGGCACGTACGAGCAGGTTCTGGCCCGCTTCGGCGGACAGCTCGGCGGGGAGGCGAAGGGCCTTGTACGGATTCTGCTCGCCTACCAAACGTCGCAGGGGCGTCGTTGATGTGGCCGCTGAAGCCGCCTAGGGTCACCGCCCGTCAAAGTTACGAGGCGTGTGTGGCCGGCACCAGGAACGCATCCCGCCAAGCACGACTTCTCGCCGCCACCGACAGCATCGAGGAAGCGGGCGAGCAATTCCGGTGCGCGGCCCAGCAAGGCTCCCTGCACACCCTGGAGTGCGCGGCCTTCGCTCTACCGAATATCTCAGCGTCCGAAGCCGTGGCGTGGATCTACGAGAACGGCATGCTCGGTACCAAGAACGGTCGAGTCATCTACGAGCAGCTGAGAACAGCCCCGCAACACGATCGTTGCCCCTTGTGCGGACACGGGGTCGTAAGAACCCTTGACCACGTCCTGCCAAAGAAGTCGTTCCCTGCTTTGTGCGTCGATCCCTTGAATTTGGTGCCCGCCTGCGCCGACTGCAACCACGCCAAGGGCGACGCCCTCCCGACGAGTCTTGAGACGACTCCCCTGCACCCCTACCTCGACCGCATCGACGATGACCACTGGCTCGACGCGAGGATCGTGGACGATAGCCCTCTTTGGCTCGAATTCTTCGTCAGCCCCTCGCCATCCTGGGATCAAGTCCTCGCTGACCGAGTTCAGTACCACTTCGGACTTTTTGGGCTGTCCAGTCTCTTCGCCATCCAAGCGAACCGCACCCTGAGCGGCATCCTCAGCCTGCTCACCGCCCTGCGTCACATTGGTGGGGCCCAGGAAGTGCGCAACTACTTGGTGGACGAGGCCGCCACGCGCCTCGCTGACCGCCCCAACGGCTGGGAAGGAGTCACTTACCGGACTCTGGCGAGCAGCGACGATTTCTGCAACGGCGGCGTCATACCCTGACTCCGGAGATTCAGCACACACCGCTGGTGATTGGGCAGCAAGCGCGCACGTCCGGGTCTCGATCGCCTACGCGATCAACACATCGTTCTTCGCCGAGCAGCAGCTACGTCTGGTCTGCCCGGAGCCGTAACCCCAGCACCCGCACAGTCTCTCGCCAGTGGCTGGCAGGCGGGACGGAATTAGCAAGGCTGTTGTCACTTGTCCACAAGGTCCACCACATGCGCACGCGCCCACTCCGGCGACGGATCGAACCCCTCGTCGCCTCCGCCGACAAGGCCGCCGGAGCCGACGAGACAAGGGCAGCATCCGCCGTCCTTTGCGGGCGCGGCAACCCGGCGCGAACCCGAGGCCAGATCTAATTACTCGTCAGTAAAGTCAGCAAAAGGTCAGCATTCGTCTGACCAAAGTCGATTACAGCCTGCAACACGTGAGACTCGCCCACCGGCTCCGGCGGCTGTCGCGCCACAGCCAGCCAACTCCCCTGCGGAACGCGAAGCGGAGGGCCAGGTGCGAACACTGCACCCAGCCCGGGTCCACATGAAATGGCAGGTCAACGCACCCTACCCCGCGCTTTCAGGTGGGTTGGAGGCAGCTCCGGCGCCGGAAGCGGAGGGCCGTCGTAGCCCTTGACCTCGCCGAAGCGGGTGCCCTTCATCCAGTCCTCGCGGGCCTGGGCGATGTCCTCGTGGGAGCGGCCGATCCAGTTCCAGAACATGACGATCTCCTCCTCGAACGGTTCTCCGCCCAGGAGCATCAGGCCGGCGTCCGAGGCCGCGCGCAGGGGGAGCTCCGTGCGGCCGCAGCCCAGGTAGAGCATCGAGCCGGGCAGGACCGGGACGCCGTCGACGTGGGCCTCGCCCGACATGGACAGGACCGCGTACTCGAAGTCCGGGTCCAGGGGGAGGCGGGTCTCGGTGCCCGAGGCCAGGGCGAGGTCCGCGCCGACGATGGGGGTGTACGCGGTGCCCGGCGAGGTCGCCGTGTCCAGGGTGCCCAGGATGACCGTCGCCTCCAGGCCGGGGGCCGTGACCTGCGGGAGGTCCGCGTGGTGCTGGAAGTGCGGGGCGACGTCGCGGTGGGCGTCCGGCAGGGCCACCCACAGCTGCGCGCCGTGCAGGAGGCGGGCATGGGGGCGGGGGCTCTCCTCGGAGTGGCTGATGCCCCGGCCGGAGGTCATCAGGCCCAGCTCGCGCGGGCGGATCGTGGCGAGGCTGCCGACGCTGTCGCGGTGCAGCACCTCGCCCTCGTGCAGCCAGCTCACCGTCTGGAGCCCGGTATGGGGGTGGGGCGGGACCTGCATGCCGGGTTCGTCGGCGATGTCGTCGGGGCCGTAGTGGTCGACGAAGCACCAGGCGCCCACCATGCGGCGGCCCAGGTTCGGCAGCAGGCGGCGGACCTCGGTGGACTCCCCGAGCCTGACCGTGCGCGGGCTGAGGAGTTCGCGCACCGGCTCGGCCACGACGAAACCGCGGCCGCCGCAGGCGGAGAGAGCGGGCTGGCGATCGAGATTGCTCATGTCGCACAACTTAGTCCCGACGGGTCCGGCCGGCGCCGCGCCTTCGGGGCGAATGTCAGGGCGCGGAGTGCGGCCGGACACGCGTCCGCGGCCCTCTCGGCTAGCCTGGGTGCCATATGAACCGCCTGACCACGCCTTTCGGCTCCTACGAACTCACCCGCTTCCCCGCCGACCCCCGCGACCGGCTCCGCGCCTGGGACGCCGCCGACGAGTACCTGCTGCACCACCTCGACGCCGGTACCGGCGAACGCGGCCCGGTGGACCTGGCCGGCGCCGGGCAGATCACGATCGTCGGCGACCGCTGGGGGGCGCTGACGACGGCCCTGGCCGCGTACCGTCCCACGCAGATCACCGACTCCTCGCTGGCCCGCGCCGCGACCGAGGCGAACCTGGACCGGGCCGGCATCGGCACCTCCAAGTCCACGGTGACCCTGCTGACCACGCAGGACGCGCCGCCCGAGCGGATCGACGTGCTCCTCGTACGGGTTCCCAAGAGCCTGGCGCTGCTGGAGGACCAGCTGTACCGGCTGGCCCCGCACGTGCACGCGGGCACGGTGATCGTCGGCGCCGGCATGGTCAAGGAGATCCACACCTCGACGCTGCGCCTCTTCGAGAAGATCCTCGGGCCGACGCGGACCTCGCTCGCGGAGAAGAAGGCCCGGCTGATCTTCTGCACCCCGCAGGCGGCCGCCGGCGCCGGGACCACCCCGTGGCCGGTGACGTACACCGTGGACGAGGACGGCGGATCGGGGGCCGGGCTCACGGTGGTGAACCACGCCGGGATCTTCTGCGCCGACCGTCTGGACGTGGGCACCCGCTTCTTCCTCCAGAGCATCCCGACCAACACCGACGGAGCCCGGGTCGTGGACCTGGGCTGCGGCAACGGCGTCGTCGGCACGGCCGTGCAGGTCGCCGACCCGGACGCCGAGGTCGTCTTCACCGACGAGTCGTACCAGGCCGTCGCCTCGGCTCGGGCCACGTACGAGGCCAACGTCCGCCCGGGCCGGCGGACGGCGGAGTTCCTCGTCGGCGACGGGGTGGCCATGCTGCCGCCCTCCTCGGTGGACCTGATCCTGAACAACCCGCCGTTCCACTCCCACCAGGCGACGACGGACGCGACGGCCCTGCGCATGTTCGCGCAGTCGCGCAAGGCGCTGCGCACGGGCGGGGAGCTGTGGGTCGTCGCCAACCGGCACATGGGCTACCACACGCATCTGCGCCGCCTCTTCGGCAACAGCGAAGTCGTCGCGAGCGAGCCGAAGTTCGTGGTGCTGCGGGCGGTCAAGCGCGAGGCGCTGCCCCGCCCCATGTGACCTGCCGGTACACCCGCCGGTAGGTCCTACACTCGGCCGCGTGAGCACCGAGGCGCAGACGGACGGCAGGGCGGACGAGACCGCGGACGGCACTCCGGACGGCGGTGGCGGCCGGCCGCGCTACCGCCGGGAGGACGTGGCCCGGGCGGCGGGGGTCAAGGTGCGCAACCTGCGCTACTACCAGGAGCGCGGGCTGCTCCCGCCGCCGCGCCGGGAGGGCCGGATCGCCTGGTACTCCGAGGACCACCTGACCCGGCTGCGGCTGATCAGCGACCTGCTGGGGCGCGGGTACACCGTCAACGGCATCGGCGAGCTGCTCGCCGCCTGGGAGCAGGGCGGCGGGCTGTCCCAACTGCTGGGCCTGGAGCGGGAGATGACCCGGGACTGGGTGCAGGAGGAGCCGGTGACCATGACCCGGGCCGAGCTGCGGGAGCTGTTCGGACCGGGGGCGACCGCCGAGCACACCCGGCGGGCGGCCGAGCTGGGCTACGTACGCCTCGACGGGGACCGGGTCACGTACCCGAGCCGGCGGCTGCTGGAGGCGACGGTGACGCTGGTGCGCCAGGGGGTGCCGCTCGGGGAGATCCTCGACGCCGCCGACTTCGTGCAGGGCCGGGCGGCGGCGCTGGCGGACCGGTTCGTGGCGTTGTTCCGGCGGCACGTGATCGGCCCGGAGGGGCTGGGGCTGCTTTCGGCCAGCCAGCTGGATCATGTCCGGGAGGCGGTGGCGGCTCTGCGGCCGGTGGCCGGCGAGGTGGTGGCCACGGAGTTCGCGCGGGCGATGGGGCGCCGGGTGGAGGCGGAGGTCGCCGAACTGCTGCGTACGGAGCAGTAGGAGTCGGCCTAAAGGGTGCGCTCGCACAACCTTGCCAACCACCATTGGCACTCTTACATTCAACTCGTCGGTAACAAAGGTGCACAGCCGAGATAAGGGACCATCTCATGGCAGTCTCACCGAACTTATCCGGATCCGAACCGCCCGGCGACGAAGACCTCGCCAGAGACGGGGGCCGGGTCCGCTGGCGCCGGTTCGTCCTCCTGACGGCGCCCGCCGTGGCCGTGACCGCCGGCCTCGGCATCGCCCTCGCGCAGGGCGCGCTCGCCGCCTCGTTCGCGGTGTCGGGCCAGCAGTTCAAGGTGTCGGCGCAGAGCCTGGAGGGCGAGGGCTTCGCCCAGTACGGCAGCGTCGACGTCAACGCCCGCCAGGAGCTGATCCCGGTGGCGGTCACCGCCATCAGGGAGGCCAAGCTGCACAGCCTCTGCCAGTCCGTGGTCACCAGTCTCCCGGTGATCGGGGACATCTCGCTCAGTCTGACCGCCGGCCAGAAGGCCCCCGTCGAGGCCTCGAACCTGTTCGTGGACGCGACGCAGCTCGCCGGCGACGCCGAGTTCACGAACATCGAGATCGGGCGCGACGCGTCCACCCTCGACAAGGGCCCGGCGGAGGCGCAGGGCATGCAGGACCTGTTCGCCCAGCAGGCGGACAAGGTCAGCATCAGCAGTCTCCAGCAGACCGCGTGGGCGACCAACGCCGGCACGTTCAAGCTGTCCGGGCTGAAGATGGACATCAGCAAGGGCAAGAAGGAATGCTTCTGAGCCGCTGGCGGCGGTGGCGGCGCGGGCGGCCCTTCTGGGGCGGGCTCTTCGCCGTCCTGGCCGGGGTCTGGATCAGCGTCCTGCCGCTGGCCCCACTGAAGATCATGCTCCAGCAGGGGGTGGCGGGCATCCCGTCCGTCCTGATGGGCCTGGTCATGATCGTCCTCGGTCTCACCGCCTGGTTCTCCCCCGCACAGCGCACCCTCGCCGGGATCCTCACCACGCTCGTCGCCACCGCCGCGCTGGTCCTGTCGAACCTCGGCGGGTTCCTGATCGGCACCCTGCTCGGCATCCTCGGCGGCGGGCTGATGTTCGCCTGGCAGCCGTACGCCGCCCCGCGCACCGGGGGCTCCGCCGCCCCCTCCCGGCCCTCCCCCGCCGGGAATCCCCCCACTCCGCACCCCGATCCCCAAGGAGCTCAGCCATGAGCCGTACGCGTACCGCGCTCGCCCTCGGGATGGCCGCCGCGGCCGCCCTCACGGTGGCCTCGGCCTCCGCCACCGCCGCGCCGTTACCGCTGGCCGGGTCGACGACCGTCACCCCGGCCGGGCACGCCTTCAAGGCCACCCTCAGCGGGAAGGCCACCCTCAAGGCCGGATCGGTCACGGTGACGTGCACGGTCTCGGTGTCCACCGGCACCGTGCCGGCCGCCCCCGGCAACCAGAACCCGGCCGGTCCGGTCTCCTCGCCCATCTCGCCCCCGACCTACAGCTCCTGTACGTCCAGCATGCCGGGCGTGACCCCGACGGTCACGACCAGCGGCTCCTGGGCGGTGTCCATGCAGAACGGCTCCCCCGTCACCGCGACCATGACGGTGCCGGCGGGCGGCCTCGTCGTCCACACCACCGGCCTGGCCACCTGCACCGTCACCGCCGCGCCCGCCGGCCCGGCGAGCGTCCCGGGCACCTGGACCAACGGGGCCCCGTCGAGCCTGACCTTCGCCAACGCGACCGTTCCCGTCACCGTCACCGGCGGATTCGGCTGCCCGACGAGCGCGACCACGTCCACCTTCAACGCCGTCTACAAGGTCACCGACACCACCGACCCCGCCCAGCAGATCACCGTCACCCCCTGACGGCCCCGGCGCGACGTCCCGCCCCCCGGGCCGGCCCGGGGGGCGGGGAAAACGCGTTGCGGGCACCCGCGGGCGCGGGTGAAGCTCGGCCCATGTCACAGAGCCACCGGCAAGAGACCACCGACCAGCGGGAATCCGCGGACCCCCGGCACCGGCGCGGGGTCGCCGACCTGTTCTCCGGCGGGCGCCTCGTCGCCATCCCGCGCAGGGCCGCCCGGCGCGAGCAGCTGCTGGAGCACCTCAGCGAGACCCTGTTCGCGGTGGACCGGGAGTACTCCGAGCCCGAGGTGAACGACGCGCTGCGGACCGTCCACGAGGACTGTTCCGCCCTGCGCCGCTACCTGATCACCTCGGGCCGGCTCACCCGCACCCGGGACGGCAGCAGCTACCGGCGGGCCGTGACCACCCGGTAGTGGGTCGTCAGCCGGCCGTCCTCCCCCAGCACGTGGAAGGCGACGGCCGGCGGCTCGTCGAGGTGGACGTGGTGGGCGGGGTCCGCCTGCGCCTCCCACGGGAGCCGGAGCGTGGACACCACCCCGGGCGCCACGAGCAGCGGCCGGCCCGCGAAGGTGGTCGCCGCCGCGGTGTGGGCGTGCCCGCACAGGAAGGCGCGCAGGTGGGGGTGGCGCAGGGCCAGCGCCTCCAGGCGCTCCTCGCCGAACTGCCTGATGCCGTCCACGTACGGGGTGTGCAGCTCGACCGGCGGGTGGTGGAAGGCCACCAGCACCGGCACGTCCCGCGGGGTGCCGGCCAGGACGCCGTCGAGCCAGGCGAGGGTGGAATCCGCCAGGTACCCCTGGTCCTCGCCGGGGACGGAGGAGTCGCACACCGCCAGGACGAAGCCCTCGCCGCGCAGCACCTGGTCGACGGGGGCGGCGGAGGGCCCGTCCTCGCCCAGCAGGACCCGGCGGAAGGCGAGGCGCTCGTCGTGGTTGCCGGGACAGATCACCACCGGGTGCCGGGAGGCGAGCAGCCCGCGGGCCTCCTCGTACTCCTCGGGCCTGCCGTGATCGGCTATGTCCCCGCTGACCAGGACCGCCGCGAGCCCGTACGGGAGGCCGTCGAGGTACTCCATCACCGCGCGGGTGCGTTCGGCGGCCCTGGGGCCCCCGTCGAGGTGGACGTCGCTGAGCTGCGCGATCACGATCACGGGCGGTGGCTCCTTCGTCGCCGGTACGGACCGGTCCCGGCCGGGCCGGCGACGATCTGTCACCGTGGCGCCGGGGGCGGTGCCTTCAACCTAACCGACGTGATCTTCGGCGGGCGAGGACCGGCGGCGAGCCCCCTGGCCGCCGGCGGACGGCACACCTCCGGTTGCGCGGAGCCCGGCCATGGGGTTCGTTCGAAGGGGGTGCCCGGGACGGGGTGAGCCACCGTGATCTTCACCGACCGTACGGACGCGGGACGGCGTCTCGCGGACGCGCTGCGTCACCTGCGGGGACGGGATCCCGTCGTGCTCGGGCTGCCGCGCGGCGGGGTGCCCGTGGCGCGTGAGGTGGCGCGGGCGCTGGACGCCGCCCTGGACGTCATCGTGGTGCGCAAGCTCGGGGTCCCGCACCACCGGGAGCTCGGGTTCGGCGCCATCGGCGAGGGCGGGGTGCGGATCATCAACGACGACGTCGTCGGCCTCAGCCGCGCCTCCGCGCAGGAGCTCGCCGCGGTCGAGCGGGCCGAGGAGGCGGAACTGGAGCGCCGGGCGCGCCGGTTCCGGGAAGGGCGCCCGCGGGTACCGCTCGACGGCCGGACGGTGGTCGTGGTCGACGACGGGATCGCGACCGGTGCCACGGCGGCGGCCGCCTGCGAGATCGCCCGCGCGTCGGGCGCGGTGCGGGTCGTGCTGGCCGTGCCGGTGGCGCCGCCGGACGCGGTCGCCCGGCTGCGGGGGCCGGCGGACGAGGTGGTGTGCCTCTCGACGCCGCCCGCGTTCCGCGCCGTCGGCGAGTGGTACCGGGACTTCACGCAGACGCCGGACGAGGAGGTGGTCGCCGTACTCGCCGAGGCGGCGGCCCGCGCGCGGCCGGAAACCGGGTGAGGGGCGCGCGGTCTCGTGATGGGATGGCCACGTCAAGATCGTCGAGGCCCGGTTTTCGCCGCCAGAGGAGTTCCGATGCACCTGCCCGCAGCCGACCCCGCCCGCGCCTTCCGCCCGGGGGCGGCGGCATGAGCCGGGGCGTCCTGGTCACCGGCGCGTCCCGCGGCATCGGACGGGCCGTCGCCGCGGCGTTCGCCCGGCAGGGCGACCGCGTCGCCGTCCACTGTTCGACCCGGCACGCCGACGCCGAGCAGACCCTGGCGTCGCTGGAGGGCGAGGGCCACGTCCTGGTCGAGGGCGACCTCGCCGATCCGGCCCGCGTGGAGGCCCTGGCCGCGGAGGCCGCCGAAGCGCTCGGCGCGGTGGACGTGCTGGTCAACAACGCCGCCGCCATGGTCCGGCACCCGCTGCCGTCCACCTCGTACGCCGAGTGGCAGGAGGCCTGGCAGCGCACGGCCTCGGTGAACCTCTTCGGCGCCGCCAACCTCAGCTACTGCGTGGCCCGCCGGATGATCGACGGGGGGCGCGGCGGGCACATCGTGAACGTCGGCTCGCGCGGAGCGTTCCGGGGCGAGCCCGACCATCCGGCGTACGGCGCCACCAAGGCCGCCCTGCACGCCTTCGGCCAGTCCCTGGCCGTCTCCCTCGCTCCGCACGGGATAGCGGTGGCCTCGGTGGCACCGGGGTTCGTCGCCACCGAACGGGTCTCGGACCGGCTCGGCGGCGCGGAGGGCGAGGGGATCCGCGCCCAGAGCCCCTTCGGCAGGGTCGCGGCACCGGAGGAGATCGCCGCGGCCGTGCTGTACCTGGCGTCCCCGGCGGCGGTCTGGAGCTCGGGCACGGTGCTGGACGCCAACGGCGCCTCGTACCTGCGCACGTAGGCCTGCTGGGCCGGCGACCGGGTCCGTGGGCCTGCGGGGCTGGCGACCGCGCACATGGGCATGCGTCCCGGCTGCCGCGGCATGCGGGTCAGGCTGCCGCACATGTGGGCCTGTGGGTCGGCTACCGCGTACGAAGGCCTCAGGTCGGTCGACCGCGTAAGTGGGCCTGCGGCCCGGCTGCCGCGCACGAAGGCCTGCGCGTCGGGCGACCGCATACCTGGCCTGCGGGCCCGGAGACCGCGCACGTGGGCATGCGGCCCGGCGGCCGCGTACGACGGCCTGCGCGTCGGGCGACCGCATACCTGGGCCTGCGGCCAGGCGGCCGCCTACGTGGGCCGGCGCGCACCCGGCGACCGGTGCGTGGGCCTGCGGGCCCGGAGACCGGTGCCTGGCGTGGAGGCCCGGCGGCCGCGTACCTGGGCTGCGGGCCGGCGGGCGCGTACAAGGCCTGCGGGCCCGGCGGGCCCGTGTCGGGCCGCCGACGTCAGCCCCGGTAGGCCTCCAGTAGGCGCAGCCAGACCTCGCTGACGGTCGGGAAGGCGGGCACCGCGTGCCACAGCCGGTCGAGCGGGACCTCGCCGACGACGGCGACGGTCGCCGCGTGCAGCAGTTCGGCGGCGCCCGGCCCCACGAAGGTGGCCCCCAGCAGCACCTGCCGGTCCAGGTCGACCACCATCCGCGCCCGGCCCCGGTAGCCGTCGGCGTACAGACCGGCGCCGGAGACCTTGCCGAGGTCGTAGTCGACGGCGCGGACCCGGTGGCCGGCCCGCTCCGCCTCGGCCAGGGTGAGGCCGACCGCCGCCGCCTCCGGATCGGTGAAGACGGCCTGCGTCAGGGCCTCGGTGTCGGCGGTGGCCGCGTGCGCGCCCCACCGGCCGGTGTCGGGGGCCGGGGCGCCCGGGCCGGCCGCCCGGGCGGCGATGGCGGCGCCCGCGATACGGGCCTGGTACTTGCCCTGGTGGGTGAGGAGCGCGCGGTGGTTGACGTCCCCGACGGCGTACAGCCAGTCGTGGCCGGGGACCCGGCAGCTCTCGTCGACCCCGATCCAGTCGCCGGGGGTCAGCCCCACCGTGTCCAGCCCGATGTCCTCGGTGCGGGGCGCGCGGCCGGTCGCCATCAGCAGCTCGTCGCCCTCCAGCAGCTCGCCGCCCTCCAGGACCACCGTGACCGGGCCGGTCGGCCCGTCCCGTACGACCGCCTCGACCGCCACCCCGGTACGCACCACCGCGCCCGCCTCGGTCAGCGCCTCGGCGACGAGCTCGCCGGCGAAGGGCTCCATCCTGGGGAGCAGCCCGGAGCCCCGCACGAGGACGGTGACCCGGGAGCCGAGGGCCTGCCAGGCGGTGGCCATCTCGGCGGCGACCACGGAGCCGCCGACGATCAGCAGCCGGCCGGGCACCTGCCGGGCGGAGGTGGCCTCGCGGCTGGTCCACGGGCCCGCCCCGGCGAGCCCGGGAAGGTCCGGGACCACGGCCCGGGTGCCGGTGGCGACGACCACGGCGTAGCGGGCCGACAGGACGTGGTGGACGCCCTCGGGGCTGGTGACGGCGACTTTGCGGGTGCCATAGAGGCGGCCGTGGCCCCGGTAGAGGTGGGCGCCGATGGAGTCGAGCCAGTCGGCCTGGCCGTCGTCCTTCCAGTGGCCCGTCCAGTAGTCGCGGTGCGCGAAGACCGCCTCGGCGTCGAGCGGCCCCCGGACGGAGTCCGCGAGCCCCGGCACGCGGCGGGCGTCGGCGCGGGCCAGCACCGGGCGCAGCAGGGCCTTGCTGGGGATGCAGGCCCAGTACGAGCATTCCCCGCCGACGAGCTCGCTCTCCACCAGGGCGGTGGTCAGCCCGGCGGCGCGGGTCCGGTCGACGACGTTCTCGCCGGCCGGGCCCCCGCCGAGCACCACGACGTCGTACTCCACGGCTTCGGTCATGCGGTCCAGTGTCACCGCTGTGCCGGGGCCGTGTCCGGCAATCTCAGGCCTCCGGCGTGCCGGGGGCCTCTCCGGGCTCCTGGGAGGCGGCGCCCGGCTCCTGGGAGGCGGCGATCTTCGCGCGGACCGCGTCCATGTCGAGCGCGCGGGCCTGCCCGATGAGGTCGGTCAGCGCGGCCTCCGGCAGCGCTCCGGGCTGCGCGAAGACGGCCACCTGGTCCCGGACGATCATCAGGGTCGGGATCGAGGTGATCTGGAAGGCAGCGGCCAGCTCCTGCTCTGCCTCGGTGTCCACCTTGGCGAAGAGCAGATCGGGATTGGCCTGCGCGGCCTTCTCGTAGACGGGCGCGAACTGCAGGCAGGGCCGGCACCAGCCCGCCCAGAAGTCGATCAGCACGAACGGGTTCTCGCTGACCGTGCGGTCGAAGTTCTCCTTGGTGAGCTCCACGGTAGCCACGGTGTCCGGACCTCCTCGTTGCGGGTGTCCTGCTGGAACGAACGGGCGGCCCGGAGCATTCCGGACCCCTGCCGGACGGGTGAGGCCGCCCCTGGTCGTGCCGTCGAAGTCCTAGAAGGGGTGGACGGGCGGGGTGGTGCGGGCGGTGGTCCAGCGCAGCTCGGTGAAGGCGTCCAGGTTGGCCTCGCCTCCGAACCGGGCCCCCGTACCGGAGGCGCCCACCCCGCCGAAGGGGGCCACCGCCTCGTCGTTCACGGTCTGGTCGTTGATGTGCGCGATCCCCGTCGGGATGCGCCGCGCCAGCTCCAGGCCGCGGGCCGCGTCGGCGGTGACGATGCCGAGGGAGAGCCCGTACGGGCCCGCCGAGGCCAGCTCCACGGCCTCGTCCTCGGTCGCGAAGGAGCGTACGGGGGCCACGGGGCCGAAGACCTCCTCGGCGTAGGCGGGGGTGTCGTCGGCCACGCCGGCCAGCACCGTCGGCCGGTAGAAGAGGTCCCGGTGGGTGCCGCCCGCGAGGAGCTTGGCGCCCTGTTCGAGGCTGGCCTCCACCAGGCCGTGGACCCGCTCCAGCTGGGTCCGGTCGAGCAGCGGGCCCAGGTGCACGCGCTCGCGGAAGGGGTCGCCGACCGCGAGGGCCTCCGCGCGGGCGGCGAGCCGCTCGACGTACTCGTCGTACAGCGAGGTGTGGACGAGGTGGCGCCCGGCGGTCATGCAGATCTGGCCCTGGTGGAAGAAGGAGCCCCAGGAGGCCTGCGCGACGGCGGCCTCGACGTCGGCGTCGGGGAGCACGACCAGGGCCGAGTTGCCGCCCAACTCCAGGTGCGCCCGCTTGAGGTGACGGCCGGCCAGTTCGGCGACGGCCCGGCCGGCGGCGGTGGACCCGGTGAAGGAGACCACGCGCACGCGCGGGTCGGCGACCACCGCGGCGCCCGTCCCGGCCCCGCCGGGCAGGACGTGCAGCAGCCCGGCCGGCAGTCCGGCCGCGGCGAAGACGGCGGCCAGGGCGAGGCCGCCGCTGACGGCGGTGCGGCGGTCCGGCTTGAGGAGGACCGCGTTGCCGAGCGCGAGGGCGGGGGCGACGGAGCGGATGGAGAGGATCAGCGGGGCGTTGAACGGGGCGATCACCCCGACCACCCCCGCCGGGACGCGGCGGGTGAAGGAGAGCCGCGGCGCTTCGCTCTGCAGCACCTGCCCGGCCGGGCGCGACGCCAGCGCGGCGGCCTCGTAGCACTCCTGGGCGGCGACGTGCAGCTCGAAGTCCGCCTTGCCGGGTACCGAGCCCGACTCCCGGACGAGCCACTCCCGCAGCTCGTCCGCGTGCGCCGCGAACAGGTCCCCGGCCCGGCGCAGGACGGCAGCCCGCTCCGGGTGGGTGGCCCGCGCCCAGTCGCGCTGCGCCGCCTGGGCCCGTACGGCGGCCTCGGCGACGTCGGCGGGGGCGGCGAGGTCGAGGGTGGCGAGGGTACGGCCGGTCGCGGGTTCGAGGACCGGGGCCGTGCCGCCGGTGAGGGTGGGTCCGTCCTGCCAGAGTGTCGGATCGAGCAGCGGCATGGCGGCGGGGCCTCCGGGTGGGGAAGGGCGGGCGGGGCGGGGGGCGGCAGCAGGCGCCATCGTGCCAGACCGGGGGCGTCATCTCTGTTCAGTTATTGGGCAGTTGAGGGGACCCCGTGACCGGAAATGATCGACGGGGTCCATGGCGGCCTGCCTCGTCAGCGCGCGAGGGCCGGCGCGATGCCCCGGCCGACGCCGTCAGCCACGCCGGGTCCCGTCAGCGCTCGAGGACCAGCGCGATGCCCTGGCCGACGCCGATGCACAGCGCCGCCATGCCGGTGCCCGAGCCGGCCGCCGCCAGCTGGTGCGCCACCGACCCCGCCAGCCGCGCGCCCGACGCCCCGAGGGGGTGGCCGATGGCGATGGCACCGCCGCGCGGGTTGACCACGGTGGGGTCCAGCTCCGGCCAGGCGGCGAGACAGCCCAACGCCTGCGCCGCGAAGGCCTCGTTGAGCTCGAAGGCGGTCAGGTCCGCGAGGGTGCGGCCCGCCTTGGCGAGTGCCCGCTGCACGGCGTCGACGGGGCCGAGGCCGAAGAGCTGCGGCTCGATGCCGGTGACGGCGGAGGCGCTGATCCGGGCGAGCGGCTCGCGGCCCGTCGCGGCCAGACCCTCCTCGTCGGTGAGCAGCAGGGCGGCGGCGCCGTCGTTGAGGGGGGAGGCGTTGGCGGCCGTCACCGTGCCCGACCCGTCCGTCCGGAAGGCCGGCTTGAGCTTGGCGAGCGCCTCGGGGGTGGAGCCCTCCCGGATGCACTCGTCGCGGGCGAGCTCGATGCCGGGGTAGGGGACGACCTCGTCGTCGTACTGCCCGGCGGCCCAGGCGGCCGCGGCCTTGCGGTGGCTCTCCAGGGCGAAGGCGTCCTGCGCCTCACGGGTGATGCCGTGCTTCTCGGCGACGAGTTCGGCGCCCTCGCCGAGGGAGGCGGTCCAATCGGCGGGCATGCGGGGGTTGGTCATCCGCCAGCCGAGGGTGGTGGACCACATCTGCTGGTGCCCGGCGGGGAAGGCGCGCTCGGGCTTCTGCACCACCCAGGGGGCGCGGGTCATCGACTCGACGCCGCCGGCGATGGCGACGGAGGCGTCACCGAGGGCGATCGCACGGGCCGCCTGGATCACGGCTTCGAGGCCGGATCCGCAGAGGCGGTTGACGGTCACGCCGGGCACCGTCACGGGGAGGCCGGCCAGCAGCACCGCCATGCGGGCGACGTCGCGGTTGTCCTCGCCCGCGCCGTTGGCGTCGCCGAAGACGACGTCGTCGATCCGGGCGGGGTCGAGGTCGGGCGTACGGTCCACCAGCGCACGCACGACGTGCGCGGCGAGGTCGTCGGGGCGGACCCCGGCCAGGGCGCCGCCGAACTTGCCGATGGGGGTGCGGACGGCGTCGACGACGTAGACGTCGCGGACGGGGCGGATGCTCATGGGGGCTCTCCTGGGCGGCTCCGTGCGGTTCGGCGGCGGCCGGTGCCGGTGTGGGGCACCGGGACACCACCGGGCGCGCCCGGTGGGGCGCGCCCGCAGTTTCCGCTGCGGGGTCGGGGGGTGTCAACGGTGACCTTGCCGTTGCCCTGGCCGGGCGGGGTGCGGGTGCCCAGGCGGGCCGGTGTCGCCGTGCCGGGCGGGGGCCGTTGTCCTGGCCGGGCGGGGCCGGGTGCCGGGGTCCCGGTGAGACCCTTGTCCTGCCGGGCGGGGCGCGGGGTCCCGGTGGGGCCGTTGCCCCGTTGCGCGGGGGCTGTGGGCGGGATGCTGTGGGCCGGGGTCGGGGGCGGGGTGGGGTGTCGTCCGGGACGGGCTTCGATGTTCGGCGCCTATTCCGGATCCGGTGGGGCACCGGTAACGCGCCCC